>NZ_JBANBK010000086.1:0-35358 GCF_053572325.1 Bradyrhizobium sp. UFLA05-112
CGCCAGGATCAGTGTCACCGGCAATCCGCCCCAGCGGTCCTGCGAGACGAAGGACAGCCCGAGTACACCGCCCCACATCAGCACGCTGATCACGGCCAGAACGGCGATCCAGACATAGACGAGCTCGCGCCGCCACCACGCGCGGCGGGTCGAGACGTAGAACAGCGCGATGAAGAGCAGGACCGCGAGCGCGGGCCTCCACTGCTCGTCGAATGGATAGGTGCCGAACAGGATGAAGCGGTACTTTTCGGGGATCACGGCCCAGCAGGCGCCCACCCCACGCGCCGCGCGGCAGGCGCTGGAGTCATTCGCAGGCGTCAGCCAGACCGCGTTGGCAATGCCCCATTGCACGAAGCTGATCACGCCCTTGGCAAGCACCGCAAAGAGCACCAGCGTGATGATCCCATTCGGGATCGATGAGAACAGGTTGGCGCGCACCCAGCGCAGCACGCGATTGCCGGACTGCGGGCGGCGCATGGCGCGCGGCGTGTCGGTGATCGCGGTCATTGTCAGCGCTCCACCAGCGCGATGCGCGCATTGTACCAGTTCATGAAGAAGCTGATCGACAGGCTGATGGTCAGGAACACCGCCATGATCAGCGCGATCGCCTCGATCGCCTGCCCGGTCTGGTTCAGCGTGGTGTTGGCGATCGAAACCACGTCCTGGTAGCCGATCGCAACCGCAAGCGAGGAATTCTTGGTGAGGTTGAGATACTGGCTCGTCATCGGCGGCACGATGACACGCAGTGCCTGCGGCAAAATGATCTGCCGCAGCATGAAGCTGCGGCGCAGGCCGAGCGCGTTGGCGGCGTCCCACTGTCCCCGCGGCACCGATTGTATGCCGCTGCGCACGATCTCGGCGATGAAAGCCGAAGTGTAGGTGACGAGCGCGATCAGCAGCGCAAAATACTCAGGCGCCAGTGTCAAGCCGCCGACGAAGTTGAAGCCACGCAGCTCGGGCCAGGCAATGCTCCAGCGCACGCCGAGTTGCCACGACACCAGCGCCGGCAGCACGACGATGAGGCCGAGCGCAAAAGGCCAGGCCGGTCGCGGCTTGCCGTCGCGCATCTGCTGCGCGATCAGGGTTCGCCGTATGAGGTAGAACACGCCTGCGCCGATCGCCACCGTGCCGAGCACCCAAAGCTGCCCCTCGCCGATCGGGATCGACGGCAGGATCAGTCCGCGATTGGACAGGAAGATGCCCTCGATCGGCCGCCATGCGGCACGCGCGGCCGGCAGCGCCTGCATCAGCACATACCAGAACAGGAGCTGCAGCAGCAGTGGGATGTCGCGCAACACCTCGACATAGACGGCAGCAAGGCGCGACAGCAGCCAGTTGGCCGACAGCCGCGAGATGCCGATCAGCGTTCCCAGCAGGGTCGCGAGCACGATGCCGATGACGGCGACGCGCAAGGTGTTGGCGACACCGACGACGAACGCCCAGAAATAAGTGTCCTTCGGGCTATAGGCGAGCAGGCTATCGGCGATCGGCATACCGGCCTCACGGCCGAGGAACGCAAAACCGGTCGAGATGCGGCGCGCCGAGAGATTCTGAACGGTGTTGGACCAGAGGAAGACGATGATGGCGAGGGCAACGCCGACGACGAGGACCTGCCACAGCAGCCCCTTGAGCTGCGGGCCTCCCAGCGCGAGCGAGAATGTCCGGCGCGGCGGCGGTCTGGGGCTATCGGTCGTCACAGCACAAAAATCCTCAAAACGCTTTGAAAGCAGCGATTTCCGGCCATGCGCTTCGTCAGCGCGCATCAACTGTTGCACCAAACGGTCATCTATGCAACAAATGTTTCATGGCCGAGCCCGCGAAATCCTCGCCGTTGAGCGAACTCTGCAGCGCATTGCCATCGCTCCCGATGCGACTGCAGGAGGTCGGGCGTTTTGTCGTGGCCAATGACTACGACGCCACTACCCGTTCGATGCGCGATCTCGCGGCCGAGGCCGGCGCCGACCCTGCCGCGTTCACGCGGCTCGCCAAGGCGATCGGCTATTCCGGCTGGGACGCGTTGCGCGCGGAGCTGACCGAGGCGCGACGGCCGTCGCAGACCTCACCCTTCTCCGGTCGCGCCAAAGGGCGCCGTCACGGTCCGAACTCCGACGTTGCGCTGATCACCAACAAGCTCGACGCGGAAGCTGCGGGCCTGCCGAGGATCTCGGCCTCCTCCGTGGCCGATGCCGCAAAGGCATTGCACGGCGCAAAGCGCATCTGGATTGCCGGCTTCCGAAGCTGCCGCAGTGTCGCGGAGCTCCTGAACTATGAACTGCGGCTGTTCCGTGCGGGCGACGTGCAGATCGTCGGTGGTTCCGGCCCTGACGATCTCGACCTCGGCGCCTTCCGTGCCGGCGACGCGGTCGTGGTGATCGGCTTCACGCCCTACACGGGCGCAAGCGTCCGGGTGGCACAAGCCGCCCATCGCGCCGGCGCGACGCTGATTTCGATCGCGGACAGCGTTGCCGCACCGATGGCCGAAGGCGCGAACTACGTGCTGCTGTTTGAAGCTGCGTCCTCGCCCGGGTTCTTCCCGAGCCTCACCGGCGCGATCGCGATCGCGCAGTCGCTCGCTGCGGTGACGTTCTCGCTCGGCGGCGCGGCTGCAAAGAAGCGTCTTCAGGACACCGAGGCGCGATTGACCGCGACCTCCATCTACGTCTCAGAGAAAGGTTGACCCATGGGCACCCGCACGAGCCGCGTACTGCACCGTTCCTTGCGCGAGACGCCGCCGAAGGCGATCGGCGGCGAAGGCGTTTACCTCTTCGCCGAAGATGGTCGGCGCGTGCTCGACGCATCCGGCGGGGCGGCCGTCTCCTGCCTCGGCCATCAGCATCCGCGCGTGATCGCGGCGCTGGCGAAGCAGGCCTCGACGCTGGCCTATGCGCACACCGCGTTCTTCTCCTCCGAGGCGGCGGAGCGGCTGGCCGAAACGCTGGTCGGCCATGAGCCCGGCGGTCTCGCCTACGCCTATTTCGTCAGCGGCGGATCGGAAGCGATCGAAGCGAGCATCAAGCTCGCGCGGCAATATTTCATTGAGCGCGGCGAGCCGCAGCGGCGGCACTTCATCGCCCGGCGCCAGAACTATCATGGCAACACGCTCGGCGCGCTCGCCGCCGGTGGCAATGCCTGGCGCCGCGAGCCCTACGCGCCGCTGCTGTCCAGCGCTTTCAGCCACGTGACACCGGCCTTTGCCTATCACGAGAAGCGCGACAACGAGTCCGATGCGGCGTTCGTGGCGCGGCTGGCCGCCGAGCTCGAAGCCGAGTTCCAGCGGCTCGGTCCCGACACCATCGCAGCCTTCCTTGCGGAGCCGGTCGTGGGCGCCACTGCCGGTGCCGTCACTGCGCCCGACGGCTACTTCAAGGCCGTGCGCGAGATCTGCGACCGTCATGGCGCGCTGCTCATCCTCGACGAGGTCATGTGCGGCATGGGCCGCACCGGCACGATGCACGCCTGGCAGCAGGAAGGCATCGCACCCGACATCCAGGCAATCGCCAAGGGTCTTGGCGGCGGCTACCAGCCGATCGGCGCGATGCTTGCAAGCGGCAAGATCATCGATGTCATCCGCGCCGGAAGCGGCGCGTTCCAGCACGGCCACACTTATCTGGCCCATCCCCTCGCCTGCGCGGCAGCACTCGCCGTGCAGGAGGTGATCCGCGAAGATGCCCTCCTCGATCGCATCAAGGAGCGCGGGCGTCAGCTTGAGCAACGATTGACCGAGCGCTTCGGCAATCATCGCCATGTCGGCGATATCAGGGGCCGCGGCCTGTTCTGGGCGATCGAGCTCGTTGCCGATCGCGCGACACGCACCTCGTTCGATCCGGCGCTCAAGCTGCACCAGAAGATCAAGGCGGCCGCCTTCGCCGAGGGGCTCGGCTGCTATCCCGGCGGCGGCACCGTCGATGGCGTCCGCGGCGACCACGTGTTGCTGGCGCCGCCCTATATCGCCTCGGCGGACGAGATCGACCTGATCGTCGACAAGCTCGGCACGGCCGTCGACAACGTGTTGCGTAGTGTCAATCACTGAGGGGAGAGTAGCATGATGAGGAACGTGATTATCGCGGCAGGCTTGCTTGCGGCTTCGAGCAGCATGGCGTCAGCCGCAACGCTCGACACCGTGAAAAGCCGCGGCACGCTGGTGTGCGGCGTCAGCGCCGGCTTTGCCGGATTCTCCGCGCCGGACTCGCAAGGCAACTACAAGGGCCTCGACGTCGACTATTGCCGCGCCCTCGCAGCCGGCGTGCTGGGTGATCCCAACAAGGTGCGCTATGTCGCGCTGACCGCGCAGAATCGCTTCACCGCGCTGCAATCGGGCGAGATCGACGTGCTTTACCGCAACTCGACGCAGACCTATCTGCGCGGCACGACGCTGGGCCTGCGGCAGGGACCGATCAACTTCTACGACGGCCAGGGCTTTGTCGTGAAGAAGGATCTCGGCGTGAAGGAACTCAAGGACCTGAAGGGCGCCACCGTCTGCGTCGCTCAGGGCACCACGCATGAGGTGACGCTGGGTGACTACGGCCGTGCCAACGGCATCGACTGGAAGCCGCTGGTGTTCGACCGCGTCGACACCATGTACCAGACCTTCTTCGGCGGGCGCTGCGATGCCATGACCCAGGACGCTTCGGCACTCGCCGGCGCAGTGACCACGGCCGCACCGAATCCGGCCGACTACGTCGTGCTGCCGCAGACCATCAGCAAGGAACCGCTCGGGCCCTTCACCCGCAATGGCGACGAAGTCTGGAGCGACATCATCACCTGGCTGCATTACGGGCTGATCGAGGCGGAAGAGCTCGGCGTGACGCAGGCCAATGTCGAGGAGATGGCGAAGTCGCAGACACCAGCGGTGCAGCGACTGCTAGGTGCCTCCGGCGATCTCGGCTCCCGGCTCGGGCTCGATAACAAGTGGCTGGTCACGGCGATCAAGGCGACCGGCAATTATGGCGAGATCTATGAGCGCAACGTCGGCAAAGGCAGCCCGCTGAAGCTCGAGCGCGGCCTCAACGGCCTCTGGGACAAAGGCGGCTTGATGTACGCCATTCCGTTCAAGTGAAGTTTCGAAGCGCAGCGAAATCCGGGACCAGTTTCACCCGGTCGTGCACTTTCCCCGGATTGCGCTGCGCTCCATCCGGGCTACGGGAAATCCATTCCTGCGGACAGAGCCTCTCACCCAGCCCTCTCCTTGTAAGAACGGGGAGAGGATTGAGAAGGAGCGACAAACTTCATGCGCATCACCCTGATCCACGCGCTCAAGCATTCCATCGCCCCGATCGAGTCGGCGTTTGCGCATCTTTGGCCGGAAGCGCGGCTGATGAACCTGCTCGACGACAGCCTCTCGGCGGATCTGGCGCGCGACGGCGCGCTCACCGACGCCATGACCGACCGCTTCCTTGCGCTCGGGAATTATGCGGTTGCGACCGGGGCAGATGCGATCCTGTTCACCTGCTCGGCCTTCGGACCCTGCATCGAGGCGGTTGCGCGCGCGCATGCGGCGATGCCCGTCCTGAAACCGAATGAAGCGATGATCGAGCAGGCGGTGACGATGGGCCGGCGCATCGGCCTGCTCTCGACCTTCCCGCCGACGCTGCAATCGATGCCGCCGGAGTTTCCGGCCTCGGTCGAGATCGTGCCGAAGCTCGCCGATGGCGCGCTCGCTGCGCTCGACCGCGGCGACCGCGCCACGCACGATCGCCTGATTGCGGAAGCCTCAAGAGACCTGCGCGGCTGCGACGTGATTGCGCTTGCGCAATTCAGTATCGCAGCTACCGCGCCCCTGGTCACTGATGCCACCGGCAAGCCGGTGGTGACGACGCCTGACAGCGCCGTGCTTAAACTGATGAAACTGTTGTCGGTGACGCGCTAAAGCATGATCCGGAAAAGTGTGAAGCGGTTTTCCGGAAAGATCATGCGCAAACAACAACCTAAAGCGCGATGACGATTCATCCTGATCTCATCGCGCTTTAATCGGTCTTGCCGCTGCGGCGCGCTCCCTTGATCGCAACCTCCAGCGCAAGCTTGGTCTCGGCCACAAAGTCCTCGACCAGTTCCTCAAGCGTGGTGTGCGCCGACCGGCCGGTGAGCATGCCCTGCTCGGCCAACATCACCACGCCGTGCAGCGCGGCCCAGATCTTGAGGGCGTGCCTCTCGCGCAAATAGCCGACGGCCGGGGCCTCCAGCGCCTCGATCACGAGCGCGAAGGTCTCGTTCGTCGCCGCGTGCAGCTCGCTCCCCACGTCCGCGCAGGAGACCGTGCGCGAGGCGAACATCAGCCGGTAGATGCCAATGCGGCGCAGGCCGAAATCCAATGTGGCCTGGGCGAGCCGCGAAAGCTTCGACTGTTTCGATGGCCTTGCCATGGCTTCACGCAGCACAGCGGTGAACTGCCGGAAGGCTTCAGCCGTCACCGCGGCGAGCAGCGCCTCACGATCGGCGAAATGACGATATGGCGCAGGCTGGGAGACGCCGAGTTCCTTCGCCAGCGCCTTGATGCTGATCGCCTCCGCCCCGCCCTGCTCCGCCTCACGCAAGGCGGCCTTGATCAGGGCGTCGCGAAGATCACCATGGTGATAGGCATTTTGCGGCTTGCGGGCGAGTTGTGTCGGCATGTTGAGCGGAAACCTATAAGTTTGCGCTTGACAGGGAAAGCCCGTCCGCAATGTAATATACTATAACTTGTTTCGCGGACATCGCTGCGAAGAAGAATCAATGAGGAACGCGCCCGGCCCCCTTGAGGGGCGGCCCGCATGCGCACGACCGAGGGAGCTTAAATGGCAGAACGACTGAGGGTTCAGGTCGATCCCGACAAGTGCCAGGGCCATGCCCGCTGCAAGGCGCTGGCACCCGAACTGTTCGAGCTCGACGAATACGGCAATGCGCATGCGGTCGGCGACGGCACGGTGCCAGCCGGCCTGGAAGACAAGGCCTGGCTTGCCAAATCCAACTGTCCGGAAATCGCGATCGAAGTGACTGAGGAATAGCGCGCCGCGCGTTCCTGCGTTCTTCCGTGAACACAATCCCCGAGGATCCAGAGATGTCCGACGTCAGCCAACCCGCCGCCCATCCGCCCGTTACCGATTGGCTCCACGATTTCGACCACACCGATCCGCACTGGACGGAAGATCCCTTCCCGATCTGGGACCAGATGCGTGCAGCAAGCCCGGTCGTGCATACCGAGCGCTTTCTCGGCTGTTATCTGCCGACAACCTACGAGGCGGTGCGGCAGATCGCCAACGACACCGAAAGCTTCTCCTCGCGCCGCATCATCGTTCGCGATGAGCGGCCCGAAGTCGCCAAGAACGCGGCGCCGCCGATCACCTCCGATCCGCCAGACCACAAGCCGGCCAAGCAATTGCTGCTGCCGCCGTTCACGCCGGATGCGATGAAGAAACTCGAGCCGCGCGTCCGCGCCATCTGCAACGAGCTGATTGACGAATTCATCGCCGACAGCAAGGTCGACGCCGCTGCGAGCTACACCAAGCATATCCCGGTGCGCGCGATCGCCCACATGCTCGGCATCCCCGAGGGCGACGGCGACCTCTTCATCAAGTGGATCCACATGATCCTCGAGCTGAGCATCAAGAACGAGATGATGCTGAAGCAGGCGGCCGACGAGATGACCGATTATTTCGCCGGCCATGTCGAAGCGCGCAAGAAGACGCCGGGCGACGACCTGATCTCCTATCTCCTCAATGCCCGTGACAAGAACGGGCAGCCGCTCGAGGACACCCACATCTACGGCTCGCTGCGGCTGCTCCTGATCGCAGGTATCGACACCACCTGGAGCGCGATCGGCTCCTCGCTCTGGCACCTCGCGAGAACGCCCGCCGACCGGGAGCGCCTGATCGCCGAGCCTGAGCTGATGCCGATCGCCGTCGAGGAACTCCTGCGTGCCTATTCGCCGGTGACGATGGCGCGCGAGGTGGTGAAGGAGACGACCATCTCCGGCTGCCCGGTCAAGCCGGGCAACATGGTGCTGCTGTCGTTCCCGGCCGCCAACCGCGACCCCAAAATGTTCCCCGATGCCGACAAGGTCGTGCTCGACCGCCGGGAGAACCGCCATGCCGCCTTCGGGCTCGGCATCCACCGCTGCGTCGGTTCCAACCTGGCGCGGATGGAGATGCAGGTCGCAATTGAGGAATGGTTGAAGCGAATTCCGGACTTCCGGCTCGACCCGGCCGGCACCGTGACCTGGTCGCAGGGGACCGTGCGCGGGCCGCGCCAGTTGCCATTTCTGCTTGGAAAGTCCATGTAGCCTCTTGAGAACAAAAGTTCTGGGAGGCCGGTGATGACAGACCAAGCAATCAAGCCGGCCTCCGAGCACTTCGACATTGCCGATGCCCAACGCCGCATCAAGGCGATCTTCATCGGATCGATCGGCAATCTGGTCGAATGGTATGATTTCTACGCCTATACGGCGTTCGCGCTGTATTTCGCGCCGGCGTTCTTTCCCGGCAACGATCCCGTCGTCCAGCAACTGAACGTCGCCGTCGTGTTCGCGGCGACCTTCCTGATGCGCCCCCTGGGCGGCTGGTTCTTCGGCTATCTCGCCGATCATTTCGGGCGCCGGATCTCGCTGACGCTCTCCGTCGTCTTCATGTGCTTCGGCTCGCTGATCATCGCGGTGACGCCGACCTATGCCTCGATCGGTCTTGCCGCGCCGGCCATCCTGGCGGTCGCGCGCGTGATCGAGGGCTTAAGTCTCGGCGGCGAATATGGCGCCAGCGCCACCTATTTGAGCGAGGTCGCCGATCCCCGGCATCGCGGCTTCTATTCAAGCTTTCAGTACGTCACCCTGATCGGCGGACAGTTGACCGCGATCATCGTGCTACTGCTGTTGCAAAAGGTGTTTCTCACGCCCGATGAGCTGAAGGCCTGGGGCTGGCGCATTCCGTTTGCGATCGGTGCGGGGCTTGCGATCTTCGCCGCGGTGATGCGGCGTGGCCTGCATGAGACCGAGGCATTCGAGGAAGCCAAGAAGGTGGTGAAGCCGACCGGCTCCATCGCGAACCTCCTGAAATATCCGCGTGAGCTGTTGCTGGTGGTGGGCCTCACGGCCGGCGGTACCGCGGCATTCTATACCTTCACCACCTACATGCAGACCTTCGTCAAACTCTCGGTCGGACTGACCGAGGACCAGACCACTTTCGTGATCTTCGGCACGCTGATCTTCGCGACCATCCTGCAGCCGATCTATGGCGCGATCTCCGACAAGATCGGACGCAAGCCGCTGCTGATCTTTTTCGGCGTCGCCGGCACACTCGCAACCGTCCCGCTGCTGATGACGCTGAAGGAGACGAAATCGCCCTTCATGGCGTTCGTGCTGATCTGCTGCGCCTGGCTGTTCGTCGCCGGCTACACCTCGATCAACGCGGTGGTGAAGGCCGAGCTGTTCCCTACCAACGTTCGCGCGCTCGGTGTGGGACTGCCCTATGCGATCACGGTATCCCTGTTCGGCGGCACCGCGCCGGCGATTGCGCTCTATTTCAAGACCATCGGGCACGAGGACTGGTTCTATTACTATCTCAGCGGCATCATCTGCCTCTCGCTCATCATCTATGCTACGATGCGCGACACCAAGCATGCCTCCGCGATGCACCGTCACGAGTAGACATCGTCACGGCTAGACATTGCCACGAGTAGATCATGGCTGACGAGAACGAGCCGCCGCCCGAAAGCAAGCTGACGCGGACCAAGGAGAAATGGGCGCGCGAGGGCCGCTTCCTCACCGGCAGGATCACGCGCCCGGAAGACCAGCGCCTGCCGCCCGGGCAGCATCTCACCAAGGATTGGCCCGTGCTCGATCTGGGCCTCACCCCGGAAATCTCGCGGGAACGCTGGCGGCTCGACGTCTATGGCGCGGTCGAGAACCCGGTGTTCTGGACGTTTGCGGAATTCACGGCGCAGAAGCAGGCGCAATTCACCTCTGACATCCATTGCGTGACGACCTGGTCACGCTACGACAACCAGTGGGAGGGGCTTGCGACGCGCGAGCTGCTGGCGACCTGCCAGCCGCACGATGATGCGCGCTTCGTCGTGCTGCATTCCTATGACGGCTACACCACCAATCTGTCGCTGGAGGATTTCGCCGCTGAGGACGCCCTGCTCGCCCATAGCTGGTCGGGCCAGCCGCTGTCCGAGGAGCATGGCGGTCCAGTGCGGTTGGTCGTGCCGCATCTTTATTTCTGGAAGAGCGCCAAATGGCTCCAGGCGATCGAGTTTCTGACCGAGGATGCGCCCGGCTATTGGGAAGTTCGGGGCTATCATAACCGCGGCGATCCCTGGACTGAGGAGCGCTATTCCGGAGGCTGACCTTCCCACCTCATAGAGAGAGGTGGACGCCCACAGCGAGGAGATGCCCATGGCGATGGAACGCTTTCAGTTCACAGGCGAAGGCGGCCATCTGCTGGCGGCCGCGCTGGAATTGCCGGAGGGCGACCCCGCGGCGTACGCGCTGTTTGCGCACTGTTTCACCTGCGGCAAGGACGTGCTCGCCGCACGCCGCATCGCGGTCGCGCTCGCGGCAAAGGGCATCGCCGTGCTTCGCTTCGATTTCACCGGGCTTGGCTCGAGCGAAGGCGACTTCGCAAACTCCACCTTCTCCTCCAACGTCGCCGATCTCGTGCACGCCGCCGATCATCTGCGCGCAACGCGCAAGGCACCGGCGATCCTGATCGGCCATAGCCTCGGCGGCGCTGCGATCCTGGCGGCAGGCGGAAAGATTCCGGAGGCCAAGGCGGTGGTGACGATCGCGGCGCCGTCCGATCCTGCGCATGTCACGGGATTGTTCCGAAAGCATCTGGACGATATCCGCAAGCAAGGCGAGGTCGAGGTGTCGCTTGCTGGGCGGCCCTTCCGCATCAAGCGCGAGTTCCTCGACGACATCGTCGAGCACGAGCTGATGAAGGACCTCACCACACTGCACAAGGCGTTGCTGGTGATGCATTCGCCGGTTGACGACACCGTCGGCATCGACAATGCGACGAAGATTTTCGTCTCGGCGAAACATCCGAAGAGCTTCATCTCGCTCGACCATGCCGATCATCTGCTCGGCAAGGCGAGCGACGCCGTTTATGCCGCCGACGTGATCGCGGCCTGGGCCAGCCGCTATGTCGAAGCGGCAAGACCGGCAAAAGTGGCAGACCTCCCTGAAACGCCGCGCCAGGTCATCGTGCAGGAGACCCGCAAGAGCAAGTTCAACCAGATGATCTCCGTCGGACCGCACCGCCTGGTGGCCGACGAGCCGGTCGCGGCCGGCGGCGAGGACGCCGGCCCCGGCCCCTATGATTTTCTGCTCGCTGGCCTCGGCGCCTGCACCTCCATGACCATGCGGCTCTATGCCGACCGCAAATCCCTGCCGCTCGATCGCGTCACGGTGACGCTGAAGCACTCCAAAATCCACGCGAAAGATTGCGAGGAGTGCGAGACGCGCGACGGCATGCTCGACCAGATCGACAGCGTGATCGCCATGGAAGGCACACTCGACGCCGAGCAGCGCAAGAAGCTGATGGAGATCGCCGACAAGTGCCCGGTACATCGCACGCTGACGTCAGAGATCAGGATCGTGACCAAGGCGGCGGAGTAGTCTAAGCCGGCCGAGAACTCGCTTCCGCCGCCGTCTTGAGCGGCTGCACCCGCAACGCGCCGCGCAGGCCAGCGGTCGTGCCGAGCAGGATGCCGGCGACGGCGACGAACGACGCCAGTGCCAGCGTCGAGAGCCCCGTGAGCCCCTGCCCGATCGAGCAGCCAAAGGCCATGACGCCGCCAATACCCATCAGCGCCGCGCCGCCCGCCGAGCGCAGCATGTGGCGCGGCGACGTGTAGCCCTCGAGCTGGAAACGCCCCGTCGCAAGCGCCGTGACAAGGCTACCGGCGAACACGCCGGCGACCGTGGCGATGCCGAAATTGAGTGTCAGGCCGGTCGACAGCATGGCATATTGCAGCGCGTCCGCGATCGGCGCGATGAAGGTCAGCGAAGTCACCGGTACCGGGTTGAAATCGTCAGCGCCGAGGAAGCCGGTGACATACCAGCCGCCGGCGATCAGGAGACCGACGATAGCGCCTGCCGCGATCTGACCCGGTGAGCGGCGGAACGCCGCGTGGGCAAAGGCGAACAGCACCAGCGCTGCGGCGACCACGACAGCAGCGAGCGTTCGCGAGGCAGCATCGCCGAGCTCGAAAGCAGACAACAGCGCCGGCAGCGAATTCGCGCCCACGGTGGCCTGCGAGGCCTGCACCAGCGCAATGCGCGCGGGAGCGATCAGGCCTTTCAGCGTCATCTGCGCTGCGATCGCCAGCACGATCACGACGACGAAGGAGCGGAGATTGCCGCGGCCAAGCAACACAAGCGCGCGCGAGCCACAGCCGTTCGACAGCACCATGCCGTAGCCGAACAGGAGCCCGCCGAGGAAGAGCACCGGCGCCGAGAAGGTCTGTTGCAGATAGATCGACTTGCCGAGATCGACCACGCCGCTTCCGGCGAGGAACTGGCTCGCGGCGATCGCGACCGCCATCGCCAGCGCGTAGGTGCGCGCAAGGCGGCCATCGCCATCTGCGATGTACCCGCGCATGCTGCTCATCAGGCAGAAGCCGCTGAGCAGGCCGACGGCGCCGTAGACGAGGCCGATGGCAAGGCCGGCGAAGATGACAATCGCAGCAGCAGATTCCATGTTCAAATTTTGGGTCGTTGCTTCGACGACATGTTACGGCTTCAGGATCACGCGATCGCGCGAGGAGCCCGCGACAGCGACATAGGCCTCCTTAGCGTGCTCCAGCGCATAGATCGCGCCTTCCTTGATGGGGAACGGCTTCAGATGCCCGCTGGCAAAGCCGGGACCGAGATCGCGCAGCACGGCTCCCGTCGCGATCGACGACAGACCGAGCGTGTCGATGCCGACATAGGTGTGCTGGCCGCGATAAAACTCCAGAATGTTGAACTGCACGATACGGTCGATCGCCGCGATCAGGATCTGCCGACCGCGCAGGGCCAGCGACTTGTGCGCGGCCTGGAAATAGGGATCGCCGACCGTGTTAAAGACGATATCGGCGCCCTTGCCGCCGGTCACTTCGCGCACGCGCGCTGCGATATCGGTGGCTGAGGCGTCGATCACCTCTACGGGCGCGTTCCTGTGGCCTTCATAGGCTTCGGCCTTGCGCACCACGCCGATCACGCGCGCGCCTTGCCACGTCGCGATCTGCACGGCGGCCTGGCCGACCTTGCCGTTGACGCCCATCACCAGCACGGTCTCGCCCTGCTTCGGCAGGCCGGCGCGACGAAAGCCTTCCATTGCGGTGACGAAGGGCACGCCAATGCCAGCAGCTTCCTCCCAGGACAACGCCGCGGGCTTTTCCACCACCGCCTCGAGCCCGACGACGAGATGCGTCGCGTGGGTGCCGTCGCGGCGGATGCCGAGGTCGCCGGATGAGCCGAACACCTCGCGGCCGACGGTGCCGGCCGGGCCATCGACCACCACGCCGGCATAATCGCGGCCGGGCGTGCGCGGGAACACGGCATAGGGCATCAAGCCGGTCGCGGCCTTCACGTCGGACGGATTGACGGCGGCGGCTTTCACTTCGATCAGGATATCGTTGACGCCACGCGCGAGCGTGTGATGCTCGACGCGAGGTGCAAGCGCCGCTGCGTTCTCGACCTTGGCATTGAGGCGCACGCAGCGCGCTTCGACGGTTTTGCTATCGGCTGCCGACATCGAAAGACCCACGATTTCTCGCAGGCCTTGTCGCCTTTGGGGCCGGTCAAGTCAATCCTTCGGCCGCTTGTCGTAGAGGCGCTTCGCCTTGCCCAGCGACCGCTCCAGCGTAGCCGGCGCGACGGCCCGCACCTTGGCGGTGATGCCGATTGTGTTCTTGATGTGGGTCGATATCCGCTCGGCGTGGTCGACGAGCCCGCGGCCGTCCCAGCTCTCGGGACGCGCCTCCGCGATGATGGTCAGCTCATCCATCCGGCCCTCGCGGGTCAGTTCCAGGATGAAATGGCCGCCGCACCAATCGGTCGCGAGCAGCACCTCCTCGATCTGGGTCGGGAACAGGTTGACACCGCGCAGGATGATCATGTCGTCGGACCGTCCCGTCACCTTCTCCATCCGCCGCATTCCGGGACGAGCCGTGCCTGGCAACAGTCGTGTCAGGTCGCGGGTGCGATAGCGTATCACCGGGAAGGCCTCCTTGGTGAGGGAGGTGAACACCAGCTCGCCCCTCTCGCCGTCCGGCAGCACAGCGCCGGTCTCGGGATCGATCACTTCTGGGTAGAAGTGATCCTCCCAGATGTGCAGACCGTCCTTGGTCTCGATGCATTCCTGCGCGACGCCCGGACCGATCACTTCGGACAGACCATAGATGTCGGTCGCATCCATGTCGAAGGCCTCTTCGATCTCGCCGCGCATTGCGTTGGTCCAGGGCTCGGCGCCAAAAATGCCGACCTTGAGCGAGCATTGGCGCGGATCGAGCTTCTGGCGCTTGAACTCATCCAGGATCGCCAGGATGTAGCTCGGCGTCACCGTGATGATGTCGGGTCGGAAATCGTTGATGAGCTGCACCTGCCGTTCGGTCATGCCGCCGGAAATCGGCACCACCGTGCAGCCAAGCTTTTCCGCGCCGTAATGAACGCCGAGGCCGCCAGTGAAGAGGCCATAGCCATAGGCGTTGTGGATGATCATGCCGGTACGGCCGCCGGCAGCGCGGATCGAGCGCGCCATCACCTCTGACCATGTGTCGATATCCGCTCTCGTATAGCCGACGACGATCGGCTTGCCCGTCGTGCCGGAGGAGGCATGCACGCGCACCAGCTTTTCGCGGGGGACCGCGAACATGTCGAAGGGATAGTTGTCGCGCAGATCCGTCTTCACCGTGAACGGAAACTTTGCGAGATCGGACAGCTCTTTGAAATCAGACGGATGCACGCCGGCCTGGTCGAAGGCTTTGCGATAATGCGCGACGTTGTCGTAGGCGTGCTTCAGCGACCAGGCCAGTCGCTGCGTCTGCAACGCCATGATCTCGTCGCGCGATGCGCGCTCGTGCGCGTCCATCTCGGCGCTATAGGCGTTGCCACCTGCCTTCAGCCTGGTCAGAGCCATCCTCGTTTCCCCACATCATTTATTTGTTTTTGTGTTCACTGATCCTGCGGTGGCAGCCACGTGCCGGGAATGACACGCGAATGCCCGCGGAATTCGGCGATGACGGCCTCGCCGGCGGTGACGCGCACGTCATAGATGCCGGAGCGGCCGCTGCGGGTGACCTCGCGCGCTCTTGCAATGAGGCGATCACCGAGCTTGCCCGGCCGGATGAATGTGATCTGACCTTGCGCCGCGACGACGCGTTCATTGTGCGAGTTGCAGGCGAACGCGAAGGCGGAATCCGCGAGCGTGAAGATGAAGCCGCCATGGGCGATGCGCTGGCCGTTGACCATGTCCGGCCGCACCGTCATCGCCAGCGTCGCAAAGCCCGGGCCGATCTCGACGACCTCCATGCCGAGACCTTGCGAGGCATCGTCCTCCGCCCACATCGCATCGGCGCAGGCGCGGGCGACGTCTTCCGGTGACAGGGCTGCTTTGACGTTCACTCGCGTCTCCCACTTGTTATTTTTGTGTGCGATGTTCTGCCGATCGCTCAAGACTGTCAAATAATGCGACGCATTTGCACCATCAGGTTCTGATGCACCTTCTCAGACATGGTCGTAGTCGACCACGACCCGCTCCGACGAGGGTTTTGCCTGGCAAGTCAGGACGAAGCCCGCCTTCAGCTCCCAAGGCTCCAGCGAATAGTTGATGTCCATCGGCGCCTCGCCCTCGACCAGCTTGGCGCGGCAGGTCGAGCACATGCCGCCCTTGCAGGCAAACGGCAGATCGACGCCGGCGCGCAGTGCGGCATCGAGGATGGCTTCGTCCTCGGCGACCGGAACATCGCGGCGCTTGCCGTCGATGATCAGCGACGCGACGGCCTTGGGCGGCGCATCGACTGCGACCTCCTTCTTCGGACGCGGCTTGCCGCCGAACTCGGACACGAAGCGCTCGACGTGGATGCGATCGTCCGCAATGCCGAGGTCGCGGCAGGTCGCCTCGATCTCCTCGCTCATGCCAAGGGGGCCGCAGACGAAGACGTGATCGACGCTCGCGGCCGGTACGAGCGAGCGCAGCAGCACCCTCACCTTCTCGCCGTCGAGCCGGCCATGCAGGATCGGGATATCCTGCTCCTCGCCGGAGATGACGTGGAAGATCGAGAGCCGATCGATGAACCGGTCCTTGAGTTCCTCGAGCGCCTCCAGGAACATGATGTTGTCGGTCGCGCGGTTGCCGTAGAACAGGAAGAAGCGGCTCCTGGGTTCGCGCGCCAGCACGCCTTTCACGATCGAGAGGATCGGCGTGATGCCAGACCCCGCGGCAAAGCCGACATGGACGCGCGCGGCGTCGCCTTGCGGGATCGCACCGAAGCGCCCGGTCGGCGTCATCACGTCGAGCTCGTCGCCGCACTTCAATTCGTCCGCGGCCCAATTCGAAAACGCGCCACCGTCGACTTTCTTCACGGCGATGCGAAGCTCACCGTCGTCAGGACCCGAGCAGATCGAATAGGAGCGGCGCACCTCCTCACCGTCGAGCATGGTGCGGAGCGTCAGATACTGACCGGGCGTGAAAGTATAGTCGCTCGCGAGCTCGCGCGGAATGACGAAGGTCATCGACACGGCGTCCGAGGCTTCGCGACGGAGGTCGTTGACGGTGAGGCGATGAAAACGTGGTGCGGCTGCGGACACCGTGGACACCTAGATTTGGCCCACCGCCGTCATTGCGGGGAGCGAAGCGACGACGCAATCCAGAATCCCTCCGAGGAGACAGTCTGGATTGCTTCGCTCGCAATGACGATGGGCTGGCATTGTGCGTTTCTCAATGGCACTTGAAATAATCGAACGGTTCGCGGCAGGACTTGCAGCGCCAGAGCGCCTTGCAGGAGGTCGAGCCGAATTCGGACAACAGCTCGGTATGCACAGAGCCGCATTGCGGACATGCGACGGCTTGCTCGCCGAACAGCGCACGACGCGAGCTCGAGGCCTGCGGCGGCGCGATGCCATAGGCGCGGAGTTTCTGGCGGCCGTCCTCGCTCATCCAGTCGGTGGTCCAGGCCGGCGACAAGACCGTGCGCACCTTGGGCCGCGCGAAACCGGCGCGCTCCAGCGCCAGCTCGATTTCGAGCGCGATCATGTTCATCGCCGGGCAGCCCGAATAGGTCGGCGTGATCGCGACCTCGACGCGATCACCGTCAACGACAACATCCCGCAGCACGCCGAGATCGGCAATGGTCAGCACCGGGATCTCCGGATCGACCACGGTTGCCGCAGCGTTCCATGCGCGCTGGCGCAGATCGCTCTCGCTGTCGAGAGCCGTCACCATGTCAATCCCGGGAAGGTCCGCTGCATCGACTGCAACTCGCTGAGGAGATGGCCGAGATGCTCGCTGTGTCGGCCCACGCGGCCACCCTGCTGCATCCAGCTGTTTTGCGGTAGCGTGAGTGTCGCCTCGCGGACGACATCGGAGAGCGTCGTCAGCCAGCGATCGCGCAACGTCGCCGGATCGATCGCGATGCCGGCATCGATCAGGCCGCGCTCGCCTTCGTCGACGGCAAACATCTCGCCGGTGAAGGCCCAGAGGTGATCGATCGCTCCTTGCGCACGCGCGTGGCTCTCCTCGGTTCCGTCGCCGAGGCGGATGATCCATTCCGAGGCATGGCGCAAATGATAGGCGCTTTCCTTCTCGGACTTGGCGGCAATCGCAGCGAGCGTCGCATCGCACGAATTCATCATCGCCCGCCAATAGAGATCTGCGAAGGCGGAATAGAAGAACTGCCGCACCAGAGTCTGGGCGAAGTCACCGTTCGGCTGCTCGACCAGCAGCAGGTTGCGGTACTGCCTGACATCACGCAGGTAGGCGAGCTTGTCCTCGTCATTGCTTTTGCCTTCGACCTTGGCCGCATAGGTGTAGACCTCGCGGGCGTGGCCGATGAGGTCGAGCGCGATGTTGGAGAGTGCCATGTCCTCTTCCAGCATCGGCGCGTGTCCGCACCATTCCGACAGCCGATGCCCGAGGATCAACGCATCATCGGCGCGGCGCAGGGCGTAGAGCACCAGCGGCGTCTCGGAGACCTGGATGTTGGCGACGGGCATCACATGTGCCCCACTTCTTCCGGCACCTCGTAAAACGTCGGGTGCCGGTAGATCTTGGATTCCGCCGGCTCGAACATCATGCCCTTCTCGGCGGGATCACTCGCCGTAATGGCAGTGGACGGCACGACCCAGATCGACAAACCTTCGCCGCGACGGGTGTAGATGTCGCGCGCGGCTTGCAAGGCCATGGTGGCGTCGCTCGCATGCAGCGAGCCGACATGCTTGTGCGCAAGACCGTTGCGGCTGCGGATGAAGACTTCCCACAGCGGCGTGTTCGGCGTCGTCATCGTGATCTCCCTATTCGGCGGCTTGCGCGGTCTGGCGATGCAGGCGCTTGGCTGCATAGCTAGCTGCTGCCTCGCGCACCCAGGCGCCCTCGTCATGCGCCTTGCGGCGCGCGGCGATGCGGTCGCGGTTGCAGGGGCCGTTGCCGGCGAGCACCTGCTTGAATTCGGTCCAGTCGATCTCGCTGTAGCGCCAGTGCCCGTCGTCATCCTGCGTCATGCCGGGGTCGGGAATGGTAAGGCCGAGATACTGCGCCTGCGGCACGGTCGCATCGACGAACTTCTGGCGCAGCTCGTCATTGGAGAAGCGCTTGATCTTCCATTTCGTCGAGGCATCGCTGTGCTGGCTCGCGGCATCGGGCGGGCCGAACATCATCAGCACCGGCCACCACCAGCGATTCAATGCGTCCTGCGCCATCGCCTTCTGCTCATCCGAGCCGCGGCACAGCGTCAGCATGATCTCGTAGCCCTGGCGCTGGTGGAAGGACTCTTCCTTGCAGACGCGGATCATCGCGCGGGCGTAGGGGCCATAGGAGCAGCGGCACAGCGGGATCTGGTTCATGATCGCGGCGCCGTCAACCAGCCAGCCGATGGTACCGATATCGGCCCAGGTCAGCGTCGGATAATTGAAGATCGAGGAATACTTGGCCTTGCCGGCGAGCATCGCATCGACGAGCTCCTCGCGCGAGGAGCCGAGCGTCTCGGCGGCGGCATAGAGATAGAGCCCGTGGCCACATTCGTCCTGCACTTTCGCAAGCAGCGCCGCCTTGCGGCGCAGCGTCGGCGCGCGGGTGATCCAATTGCCCTCGGGCAGCATGCCGACGATTTCGGAATGAGCGTGCTGGGAGATCTGACGGGTGAGCGTCTTGCGATAGGCCGCCGGCATCCAGTCGTTCGGCTCGATGCGCTCCTCGGCATCGACGCGCGCCTGGAACTGTGCAGCCTTGGCGGCATCCTCGAGGCCGCGATCATCGGCCTCGGCCGTATTCAGCGCCTGGGTGTACATGCGCATCCTCCCGATTTATTGGGAGGCAAGATATAACAGAAATTAGATCATGCAAGATATTTCTGTAACATAAACTCAAACCTCGAATCTCCTTTCCAGGAGCTTCCGGGCGGCCGGCAATGACCCCTTTTCATTGGTTCCATGACCATCAAGCCATTGTTCCGACGGGGCGAGCAGTGCGCGATAGATCTCAGCACAGAGCTCGCGAGCCGCCCTGCCCGGCCAGTCCGCCGGCAACAATTCACCTGGCAGGAGTGGATCGCGCAGCACGACGCGGCGGTAGTAGTGGATCAGCAGGATGCGCGCGGTGAAAGCGTCGGCGTCGGCGAGGTCAGTGCCGCGCGCAATCGCGGCGCGCAACGGCTCGAACATCTTCATGAATCTGAGATAGGCATCGGCCGTACGATCAAGCGGCCAGCTCGCGCGGAGCAGGCGGCGGCCGCTGTCATCCTCGGCCGAGACCTCGAGGCGGATCGCGCCGGCAGCCTCGTCAGGCACCGCCACGCCCGATGGCGCAACCCATACGCCGGGCAACGGGCTGCCAAAGCCGGCATTGCGCAGCGCTTCACGCGAGGCGTCGCGGTCCTCGCCATTGGCGATCAGCAGCAGTTCGAAGCGGCCGGTCCAGTCGGATGGCGGCGGATCGTAGATGTGGCGCGTCGCGGCCTCGAAGGTCTGGCGGCCTTTTTCAGCGAGGCGATAGAAACTATTGCGGCCGACTTTCTCGCGCGTCAACCAGCCGTCGGCGGCAAGCCGCGACATCGCAGTGCGGACGACGCCGCTGTCGATGTCGAGACCTTCAAAAAATTCGAGCAACGTGCCGAGCCACACCGAACCGCCGCGCGGCACGATGGCATCGCCGAACACGGTGATGACGATGGAGCCGGTGCGCGACGGCTCGCGCTTGAGCTGGTCGATGATGCGGGAAAGCGGATGCGCCATGCGTCAGGCATAGCGCGATTTGCGCTAATGCCAAAGCTGGGCTCGATCCTCAGGATGAGGTCGAACAGCTACCGTTAGAGATTCGATCTCAACCCTCATGGTGAGGAGCGCGGCAAAGCCGCGCGTCTCGAACCATGCAGGCCCGCTCAGCGATGCGGATCCGGGTAGACCAGGCTGCGCCAGCCGCCGCGATCGAAGGGCTGCCACTGGCCCTCTTTCTGCGCCAGACGATCAGCCACCGCGTAGACCGCCGCAGGATGGTGCCCCATGCCGCAATGGCTGCTCTCGACCTCGATGCTCTCGCTCTCAGCGCCCGTCTTCTCCATGCAGCCCTGCCAGGCGCAGACGCCGTCGGTACGGCTGAAGATGGCGGTGGTCGGCACCGGCGGCGGAACGGCGAGGTCGCCGCCGAAACGCGGATCGACCTCGTCGGCTTTGCGACCGCTCGCCCATTCATAGACGCGCCAGGCATTGGTCGAGCGCGGATCGCCCGCAAAGGGACTGCCGAGCGTGATCACCTGGCGTACGCGCTCCGGCATCATCTTGGCAAGCTGGCGCGCATAGAGGCCGCCCAGGCTCCAGCCGACCAGGCTGATCTTGCGACCATGGGTGTCGCTGAGCTCCTGGACCAGATCGACCATCGCATGCTGCACGCCCGGGCGCAGGCCATAGTTGCGGCCCTGGCGCCAGCCGCTCACCGCATAGCCCTTGCCCTTCAGGAAGGAACGCAGAGGACGCGTCGAGGCGTCGGATGCGACGAGGCCGGGCAGCACCAGCACCGGATGGCCGTCGCCACGCGCCGCGAGGCTTAGGAGCGGTAGCGCGCCGAGGAAGGCGCCGAGCTCGTGGATCGCCCGGCCCTCCAGAAACATCAGGGTGCGGGACGGCGGACGCAGCGTCTGGGCAGTAGCGGTCATCACTATTTCCTCTGAAGGCGCCGGCCGCGGTGCCGGTCAATGGGCATGAATTCCAAGACGCCGGCTTCTTGATCGTTCCGCAGCGCAACATGAATCAACTAGGCGGCCGGTTCCCGACATTCAAGCCGGGGAAATCGGGAGCGACAATAGGCCCGCGCGTTAATGCTAACGGTCGTGACGCAAAAGTCACAGCAATCGAAGCAGGAATTCTACGGAGTAGAGCGCAAGACCCGCCAGCCCGCCGATCATCGAGCCGTTGAAGCGGATGTATTGCAGGTCGCGGCCGATGTTGATTTCGATCAGCGAAATCAACTGCGTCATATTCCACGACTTGACCTGGTCGGAGATGAAGGTCGAGACGCCGCTCTTCTGGTCGGCGATGAAGCTGCGCAGCACCGTGACCAGGCCTTTGTTGATCTCGCCGCGCAGCTCCGCATCGCCCGCGAGCGCCTCTCCGGCCGCGACGAACATGCCTGCAAGATGATGCTGGAGCACTTGCGTCTCGCCGGAGGCACTGCGTTCGATGAAGGCGCGCGTGTTGGCCCACACTGTGCGCGCAAGGTCAGCAAGCTCGGGCCGCGCCAGGAGATCCCGCTTCAGACCGTCGATGCGGTCGATATACGTCTGGTCGGTGCCGAGCCGGTCGACGAAGGTCAGCACCATGCGGTCGAACTCGCCGCGGAACGGATGCTTGGGATCGCTGCGCACCTCCTCGAAGAAGGCGCTGGCTGAGGCCACGATCTTGTTCACCAAAAACTTGTCGGCACGGTATAGCGTGAGCAAAGTCGGCAGCTCCGCGCGCACCTTCTCGCGGATCATCGCCATGGTCTCCTTGCCCGTCAGCGTGTCGTGCATGACGCGCAGGAGATCGTCGAACAGGACCTGGTGTCGCCCCTCCGCCACGAAGCCGCGCAACGTCCCGGCCGCAAGCGGCGCGAGGTCGATGGCCTGCAGTTGCGAGGACATGCGGCGGATGATGAAGGTCATCAGGCCCGAGCTTTCCGTTGCGGAGAAAGCCTCCGGCAACAGCCGCAGCGCAAAGCGCGCGAGATCGTCGCTGCGCTTGCGATCGCGCAGCCAGTCGGCAATGAAGGAGCCGAAGTCGATTTCCTTCAGCTTCGCCTCGACCGGACCCGCCTCGAGGAAATGCAGCTGGATGAATTCGCCGAGCTTGTCGGCGATGCGGGCCTGATTGCTCTGGATGATCGCGGTATGCGGGATCGGCAGGCCGAGCGGCCGCTTGAACAGCGCCACAACGGCGTACCAGTCGGCGAGCCCGCCGATGGTCGCGGCTTCCGCAAACGCCGCGATGAAGCCGAATACGGGGTGCACGTTGAGCAGCCATTTCGCGACCACGAACAGCGCGAGCGTCGAGGCCAGCACGAACGTCGCCAGCGCCTTCACGCGCCGCAGCTCGGCTGCGCGCTCGGCGTCGCCGGGGACATCGAAGGAGAAGGTGCCGGATGTGGTCATGACTGGATCACAGTACCCGTCATTGCGAGCGAAGCGAAGCAATCCAGAATCTTCGCGCGGAAAGACTCTGGATTGCTTCGTCGCTTCACTCCCCGCAATGACAGTCGTCCAAAAAACAAGGCCCGCCGAAGCGGGCCTTAAAAACTCAATTGCTGAACTCAACGCACTTAGGCGGTCTTGTTGTAGACCTTCGCGAAATTGTCCTGAGCGGACTTCGCGCCATTGGCGGCGAGCTTGCCGAGATAGTCGGTGGTCGCCTTGGCGCGCGAGACGAACGCTTCGCCGCGGGCACGGAGCAGGCTGGACTGGATCTCGACGGCTTCGCTGACCGACTTGGCCGAAGCGAGCTTGTCGATGCCGGAGAAGAACGCCTCTGCGTCCTCGTAGATCGCCTGCTGGATGTTGCGGCTGATCTTGCCGGCCTCGGTGATGGAGTCAGCAGCCGCGTTCTCGATGGCGGCGGTCACCCGCTCGGAGCCAGCGAAAACCTCGGCAGCACGATCCTTGGCGGTGTTGGCAGTCTTCTTGACGAATTCGCGGGCAGCCTCGGGAACTTCCAGGTTCTGGATGTTCTTGAACGCGTCCTTGAAGCCCTCGAAAGCGGTGTTGGTTTCGGTCGTCATGGGGGTCTCTCCATCCTCAATTGTTTGAGCTATGGGCTCACCCCGTCCGGATTGGCCCGGGGCACGCCTTATATGGCACAGTTAATTGTGCGATGCAATATCCATATTGCACTGCGATATCACGAGATCGTGAACAGCCTCAACGGAAGGCATTGTGATGCCTCCCTAGCCATTTCGGGATCCGTTGCATCCAAACTGGGTCTGATTGCCGGATTCTAATGCCGGACGGCGCCTGGCAGCCCGTATGCCTCCATCTGGGCCTGGACCTGCGCGATGTTGTGCCCGAGCACGACGATGTCGTGGGTCTTGCCTTCGATATCCCGGACATGGTCGCGCAGCAGCGCTTCGGCCTTGAAGCCAAGGCTCTCGAACAGCGCGATCGCTGCCTGCTGGTCGACCGTCATCTGGACCGAGAGCTTTTCAAGGCCGGCACCGAGCGCGAGCGCAAACGTCTCCTGCGACACTGCCCGTCCAACTCCCTTCCCGCGCACGTCTGATGACACCACCATCCGGATCTCGCCGACATGGGGCGACCAGGAATGGGGGTCACGTACCAGCGTGCCGCAGCCGACGACCGTGCCACCCCTCACCGCCAGCAGGCTTTGAATCGCACCGCGCTCGATCTCCTTGACCCAGGCCGAGAGCACCTTCGGCTCGCTGATGTTGCGCGGCAAGAACAGGAGATCATGCGTTGGCAGCGCCTTGCCGAAGGCGAGCACGGCGGCTTCATCCGCCGGGGACATCAGGCGGATCTCGACGTCTCCAGCATCCGTCTTGACGTAACGCGGATAGGAACGGGCTTCACTCATGTCGACCTCTTCCCCAGCCAGGAGTCCAGCTTCGGCCATAGCCGCTTGATCGCGTTGGCACCCGCGACGAGCGAGACGTGGCCGCCCTTCAGCATCACCTCTTCCTTGTCCTCGGACCCGATCCTCGTGATCAGGTGCTTTGCGGCGTCATACGGCACGATGTGATCGTGCTCGGCGACCGCGTGCAGGATCGGCACCTTGATGTTTTCCAGCTTTGCCGCGCGTCCCCCGACCGACATGGTGTCGTTGAAGAGCTTGTTGTCCCACATCAGGTCCTTGGTGATGGCGCGGAAATATTCGCCGGCGAGCGGCAGCGTGTCGGTCGCCCAGCGGTCGAACATCCGGTAGGACTTGACGAACTCGTCGTTCCAGATGTTCTCCCAGAGTTGGATCTGGCTTACCGCGCGCGAGGCCGGGCGAAGCAACTCGAAGGAGGACAGGATCATCTCCGGCGGTACATTGCCGACGCTGTCGACGAGACGATCGACGTCGAAATAGCGGCGGTCGGAGAAATTTGAGAACAGCTTCATCTCGCGGAAATCGATGGGCGTGGTGAAGCAGATCAGATTCTTCATCGGCCCGTCGTTCACAATCGAGCCGTAGAGCAGCGAAAGGACGCCGCCGAAGCAATAGCCAATGATGGAGACGTCCTGCTCGCCGGAATCCTGCTGCACGCGGCGGATGCAATCGGGGATGAAGTCGAGGACGTAGTGCTCCATCGCCAGGCTCTTCTCCTCCGGCCGCGGCGCGGTCCAGTCGAGCATGTAGACGTCGTAGCCGCGTTTGAGCAGAAACTCGATGAAGCTCTGGCCCGGCACGAGATCGAGGATGTACCCGCGGTTGGTGGTGGCCATCACGATCAGCACCGGCACGCGGTAGATTTCGTCCGACATCGGGCGGTAGTGATAGAGGCTCATCGTGCCGCGCGAATGCAGCACGTCCTTCGGAGTCGAACCGAGGGTGGGACCTGAGGTCGAGAAATATTCGACGCCCTTGATGCTGCGCATGATGGCGCGCTGCACCTCGGACTGGATGCGCTCCGGGATCTCTGCGAAATCAAGTCCCGTCGGCGCATTCATTTTTGCTCTCCGCTTTCGGATGGCGGACGCTTGGTGCGCGGCGGCCGCGGTGCGCCGCCCGACTGCGTCGTGCCTGATGCAGCCGACATCTGGCTCAGCATCGACCTGATCTCGGCGAGCTGGCTTTCGATGGATTGCAGCCGTTCGGCAATGCCGGTCATCTGCTCGCGGCTCGGCAGATTCATCGAGAGAAGGTATTTCTCCATGAGATCGCCGAATTGCTTCTGAGCACCCGCAGCAGCGCCGCCGGCCCGGTTCATGGCCTGCGAGAATTCGGGCGTCTCCATCGCTTTGGTGGCGAACGAGTTGAAGCCTTTCTCCATCTCGCCAATCATCTTCTGCCACAAGGCGACCGGATCATTGATCTTGTCGGTCATCGGCGTCCTCCAGGTCGAGGGCTGTGTTGCCCTTCTTTTCCCGCCATACCACACCGTTGTGACGGGCGGGTCAACCCACGAGCGGCGGCCTGTTGTCGCGCACGCGGCTTCTTTGCAGCGGCAAACCGTGCGATACAACGTTGGTCGCCAGCAAGGGGGAACACGCCCGTGAATGCTTCCGCTCATCAGCCGCCGCAGACCGTCCGCACCAACGGCATCGACATCTGCTACGAGATTTTCGGCAACGACAACGCCGAACCTCTGCTGCTGATCATGGGGTTAGGGGCCCAGATGATCCACTGGGACGACGCGTTCTGCGAACAGCTCGCCGCACGTGGCTTTCGCGTGATCCGCTTCGACAATCGCGACATCGGCAAGTCCAGCCATCTGACCGGCGGCAAGCGGCTGACGCCGTTCGAGCTGTTGAAGCTGCGCCTCCTGAAGATTCCGGTGGCCGCAACCTACAAGCTGATCGACATGGCCAGGGACACGGTCGGCCTGATGGATGCGCTCGGGATCAAGTCGGCACATGTCGTTGGCGCCTCGATGGGTGGCATGATCGCGCAGGAGATCACGCTGTCGTTTCCGCAACGCGTGCGCTCGCTCACCTCGATCATGTCGACGACGGGCAATCCCCGCGTGCCGCCGCCGACCCGCGAGGCGGCTGCCATGCTGATGGCACCGCCGCCGCGCAGCAAGGAGGAATTCATCGTCCGCTACGGCCAGACCTGGAAAGTGCTGCGCGCAGGCCATTTTCCGGAGGAAGAGGCGCTCGATCCCGGCCGCGCGGAACGCGTATTCGCGCGCGGGCTCAATCCGGCCGGCGTCGGTCGGCAGCTTCGCGCCGTGCTCGCCTCGGGCAGCCGCAAGGAGCGCTTGCACGGCGTGAAGACGCCGACGCTGGTCATCCACGGTACCGTGGATCCGCTGGTGCACCCCGAAGGCGGCAAGGACACCGCAGCATCGATCCCCAACGCAACACTTCTGATGATCGACGGCATGGGGCACGCACTGCCGATGCGCTTCTGGCCGCAAATCATCGACGCAGTCGCCAAGCACGCCCATGGCGCCGCGGCGAAAGCGGCCTAACCTTTCCCCGCGATCCAGATTACATGGCGCGCGCCACCGCCTTTTCCGGTGGCGCGGACGTTGACTTCGTTGACCTCGAAGCCCGCGGCGCGAAGATGGCGTGAAAATTTCGCATGCGGCCCGGATGACCAGACGGCGAGCACGCCGCCCCGCCGCAGCGCCGTGTGAGCTTTTTTCAACCCCGCGGCATCGTACAAGGCGTCATTGGCCTTGCGGGTGAGACCTTCCGGACCATTGTCGACGTCAAGCAGGATCGCATCGAACCCGAGCGGATGCCCTTCGATCAACTGCCCAACATCTGTTTCACGTATGTCAACGCGAGAGTCGTTGAGACTGTCGCCAAAAATCTCGGCCATCGGACCTCGCGCCCATGCCACCACGGCAGGGACCAGCTCGGCCACCACGATCAGCGCCTTGCTTCCGAGCACGGCAAGCGCCGCACGTAGCGTAAATCCCATCCCCAATCCGCCGATGAGGACAACGGGTTTGGCTACCTTCTCGATCTGTTTGGCTGCAAGCGTCGCGAGTGCGGCCTCCGAGCCCGACAGGCGGCTGTTCATCAGCTCGTTGGTACCGAGCATGATGGAGAACTCTTTGCCGCGGCGCATCAGGCGAAGCTCGCCATCGGAGCCGGGAATCCGAGTGGTATCGATTTTTTCCCAGGGAATCATGCGCAACGTTTAGCACGATCGAGGCCGGCGGCTATCCGCCCGCCCAGACGTCGAGCACGTAGCGGTTCCTCGCGCCGAGCTCCTCGATCCAGCGCGTGCCAGCGGCAGTGTCGCTGCCACTCTTCTCGCGATAGATGGTCACCAGTGCGGCCTTCACGTCGGGCTCCATCTTGCTGCCATCGCCGCAGACATAGACGATCGCGCCCTGCTCGATCAGGCCCCACGCCTTGTCCTTCTGCGCGGCCAGCACGTGCTGCACATAGGTTTTCGGCCCCTCGGCACGCGAGAATGCAGTGAACAGCTCGGTGACGCCGCTCGCGGCCAATGCCTTCAATTCATCGGCATAAAGAAAATCCTGGTCGGGGTGGCGGCAGCCGAAGAACAGCATTGCCGGCCCCAGCGCCGCACCCTTGGCTTTTCGCGCGGCGCGCTCCTGGAGGAAACCGCGGAACGGCGCAAGCCCCGTGCCGGGGCCGATCATGATGATCGGCACTGACGAATCATCCGGCAGACGGAACCCTGCCTTGGTCTCACGCACCGTGGCGTAGATCGTGTCGCCGGCGCGGCGATCGCTGAGATAATTCGAGCAGATGCCCTTGTAGATGCCGCGACCTGAAGCAGCCGGCCCGCCGACCACGCCGACGGTGACGCTGCATCGCGCAGTATCGACCGACGGCGAGGACGAGATCGAGTAATAGCGCGGCGCCAGCAGCGAGAGCATTTCGAGATAGACATGGAACGGCAGCTCGCAGGCCGGATGCTCGACCAAGAGATCGAATACCGATTTGCGCTTGGCCAGGATCTCGGCACGGTAGCGCTCGCCAGCCTCCGCGTCGTCTCCGACGCAGGCAAGCAGCTTCGGCTTGGTCACCGGGCAGCGCGTGTGCTCCGACATGATCTGGATCTGCTTGCGCGTCGCGACCTGCTGGAGCTCGACGAAATCGGTGAGGAGCTGACCGACGGACACGCTCTCGCCGACCGGCAATTGCGCGCGGCGACCTTCAGCCACCGCGAGCTTGATCTGGTCGGCCGGCAGGAAGCCGAAGCGGCGCGCCACGGCGTCAACCAGTGCCGGATCGTTGCGCGGCACCACGCTGAGATGATCACCGACGCGGTAGCTCACGCCTTGCGGCAACTGCACCTCGATATGGCGAGTCGAGCGCTCGGACGGGTTGGGACCGCTCTTGCTCTGAAGCTCGTGGTTGACCAGGACTTTCATCGCCGCCGTGCCGCCGAGCGCAGCGATCGCGTTGACCGCACCTGGTGCGACCGGCTCGACCTTGTAGAGCGGCTCATCGTCGGCGTTGCGGCGGAAGTCCGCCGTCAGCCCCCACTCCTTCACGGCCGCGGGCGCGGCGGCGGCGAACCATGTCTCAAACTGGCCATCGAGATCGCTCCGCGCATCACCCTCGCCGCGCGCATAGAGGCTGCGCGCGCCATGCGCAGCCAGTTGCTCGTCGATGAAGCGCGGCACGGATTGATAGGTGGCGGCCCAGTCGCTGTTGCCGCAACCGAATACGGCGTAGCTCACTTTTGAGAGCGCGTCCTTCGGCATCTCGCCATGGAGCCATTTGACGAACTGCGTGGCATTGTCCGGCGGCGCGCCGTTGTAGGAGGCGCAGAAGATCAGCACACCGCCCTCCTCCGGCAGCTTGCCGGCGTAATCGTCCAGCGGTGCGAGCTTGCTGGCAAAGCCGTTGACCTGAGCAAGATCGGCAACGCGCATCGCCAGCTCTTCAGCCGTGCCGAGATTGGAGCCATAGAGCACCAGCAGCGGCGTGTTGTGCCCGGGGCGCGTGGTGGCGCGTGGTACAGCCGCACCGGCACTCGTGGTCGCTGTCGCAGCGCCGGAATAGGCGGCGCGTTCGCGATCGGCGCGCGCATGGACCTTGATCTTGAAGCCTTCCGGCTTGATGGTCAGCGTTTCCTTCAGGTGCATCTGGTAACGCTGGTGGTCGATCAGCCTAAAGCGCTGGAGGATCATGCCGAGCGCAAGTGCGGCCTCGTGCATGGCAAAGCCCCGACCGATGCAGGCGCGCTGGCCGTTGCCGAACGGCTTCCAGGCATTGACGGGACGCTTGGCTTCCGCCTCGCGGCTGAAGTTCTCGGGATCGAACGCATCGGGGTTGGGTCCCCAGATGCTGGAATCGCGATGCAGCGCGGTCACCAGGATTGTGGTGAAGGTGCCCTTCTTCAGCTTGTACTTGCCTCCACCGATGGTCTCGTCCTTCAGCGGCGAGATGCCGTAGGCGGGCGCGGGCGGCCACAGCCGCAGCGCCTCCTTCAAAACCTGCGTGATGTAGGTGAGCTGCGTGACCTGCTGATAGGTCGGCCTGGCATTGACGTCGGGACCGAAGACGCGGTCGACCTCGTCATAGGCTTTCTTGAGAATGTCCGGGTGCTTGAGCAGCGCGTAGATGGTGTAGGACAACAGACCGCTGGTGGTCTCGTGTCCCGCGATCAGGAACGTATTGATCTGGTAGCGGATGTTGACGTCGTCGAGCTGCTGGCCGGTCGAGCGGTCGACGCCGGTCATCATGGCCGCGAGCATGTCCTTCTTGTCGTCCGAGCCTTCCGCGCTTTTGCGCCGTTCGGCGATGATCTCATCGACCATCTTGTTCATGAAGGCCACGTCCTCGGCAAGCGTCTTCCGCCGCTTCTGCATCCAGAGCTGCTCGAACGGCAGGCCGCGGGTCATCATGATGGTCTCGAGCGAGCGCACCAGCGACTCGACGAAGGGATGGTAGTCGCGCCGGTAGAAGGAATTGAAGCGGTAGTCGAAGCCACACAGACCGATCGTATCCAGCGTCAGCGCGGTCATGTCGTGGACGACGTCGATCTCGTCGTCCGCGTTGAGCCGCTCCCATTTCTTGACGAGCTGCTCTGCGATATCGACCATGCTCGGGTGATAGGATTGCATGGCCCGGTTGCCGAACGGCTGGAGCAGGATGTTGTGGGCCTTGCTCCAGTTCGGTTCGTTGGTGTCGGCCGTGAAGAGACCATCGCCACCGACGGCGCGCACCCGGCGCAGCGCGCCGCGCACCACCTTGTCGAAGCGCTTCTCGTCCGAGAGCTCGTCGACGAGGTCATGGCCTGAGACGATGACGATCGGCGCCCCCATCATGTCGAGCCAGAAGATCGGACCTAGCTCCTTGGCGAGACGCGTCAGATGCTGCACGGGTGCAGCCGAATCCAGCGACAGCATGTTGCCGACCACCGGTTTGGTCGGCGGATGCGGGATCGGGTCCAGACGGTTCTTGGATGACATTAAGTGCGCTTCCCCCAATTGCGTCATTCCGGGGCGATGCGCAGCATCGAACCCGGAATCTCGAGGTTCCGGGTTCGGTCCTTCGGACCGCCCCGGAACGACAGCTCAACTCACACCGATGACCGCGTCGTCACCCAAACCGCCTTCTACGCCATTCGATCAGCTTGGCGCTGACCTCTTCCGGCTTTTCCTGCTGCGTCCAATGGCCGCTATCCCGCACCAGATATTTTTCGAGATCCGGCACCAGCCTCTCCATGCCGTCTGCCGCCGAGGGCGGCAGCACCGCGTCGTTCTCGGCCATGATCATCAGCGACGGCACGCGCACGTGATGATCCAGCTCCTTGGAGTTCTGCCAGTTGCGGGTAAAGTTGCGGTACCAGTTGATGCCGCCGGTGAAGCCGGTCTTGGTGAAGGCATCGACGAACACCTTCTTCTCCTCGGCCGACAGGATCGGCGTGCGCGCATCGAATTTTGCATCGTAGGCCGCAATCATCTGCGGAAACGCGAGGTTGGTTTTCGACGACGCTCCGACCCCTGCAACGGGCGGCTCGGTCGGCTTCGCGTCCGGCCGTGGCAGCGGCTTGCGCATGAAGGCATCGAAGGTCTGCTCGACGCGGCTGCCAAAAATCCTGTCCGGCTCGCGCGCCGGGTCCTGGAACTGCACGATGTACATCTGATCGCCGAACCGCTTGCGGAACAGCTCGATCGGATCGGCCGGCGCACGGTCCCAATGCGGCGTGTTCACGCCGACGACGCCGGCGACCCGCGAAAGGTGGCGCAGCGGCATCTGCCAGACGATGAAGCCGCCCCAGTCGTGGCCGACGAAGATCGCCTTGTCGATCTCGAGATAGTCGAGCAGACCGACGAGATCGCCGGTCAGGTGTTCCATGTCGTAGTCCTCGACCGGCTCCGGCCGATCGGTCGCGCCATAGCCGCGCTGGTCCGGCGCGATCACGCGGATGCCGGCCTCGCTCAGCGCCTTGATCTGGTGACGCCAGGAGAAGGCGAGCTCCGGCCAGCCGTGGCACAGCACCATCGGCGGCTTGTCGCTCTTCGGGCCCGCCTCGTAATAGCCCATGCGAATTCCGTTCGTCTGCACGAACTTGAGCGGCGGCATTTCAATCATCATGGGCTTCCTGGCAAACTTTCCTACTCGGCGGCGCCCTTGACGTCGGTCGCAGGCGGCGCGTAGGCCGCTTCCAGCGCGGCAAACTCTTCCGGCAGCATGTCGCACATCACCTGCACATGCGGGATGATGTTGGCGCCGACAATGAAGCCGAAATCGAGCTGGTCGCGATAGCTCTGCACGGTGATGTTGAGCGCCTGCCCGTGGGTGGAGATCGACACCGGATAGATGTGCAGCAGCTCGGCACCCGCGGCATAGAGCGTCTGCCGCGGCCCCGGCACGTTGGAGACGGTGATGTTGGCGGCCGGCGGCAGCACGTCCGACAGGTTCGAGCGGCTGTAGAGCAGCGCCAGGATCTGCGTCATCATCGGCGCGCCAAGCATCGAGATGTTGGAGACCTGCGGCATCAGCGCGCGCAGTGGATGCGACATCTCCTTGGCCTTGGTCGACTGTGCGATGATCGCCTCAAGCCGTCCCTTGGGATCGTCGACATTGGTGGCGATCGAGCAGATCATGCCGAACACCTGATTGTTGGCCTCGGTATTGCCCTCCTCGCGGAGCGAGATCGGCACCGCCGCGGTGAGCGATTTCGCGGGCAGCGTGCCGTATTGCTGGAGATAGCGCCGCACCACGCCGGAGGCGAGCGCGAGCACCACGTCATTGAGCTTGCCGCCGGCCTGCTTGGCGAGCGCCTTGGCACGCGAGAGCGGGATCGAGACGCCGGCAAAGCTGCGCTCGGAAGAGATCGACTTGTTGAGCATGGTCGGTGGCGAGACCATGCTGGCAAGGCTTTCGCGCGAGTTCGGATCGGATATCTTGCCGAGCACGTCGGAGACGCTCTTGAGCACGGTCGGAATGTTACCGGCAAAGCGCACCGCGCTTTCGATCTGGTACATCGCATTGTCGAATAGGATCGAGCCGATATCGCTCTTGCCCGTGCGCGGCAGTTGCAGGTTCTTGGCGGCTTGCGAGGCCTCGAGCGGCTGGGTGAAGAGTTGCTGGTAGGAATCGAGCAGATTGGCGGCGATGTCGCGCGGCTCCTGGCCGGGCTTCGCACCGCCCACCGGCGGATCGACCGTCCGCGGGATCGGCGAGATGTCGTAGATCATGTTGGTCAAGGCCGCGCCGGCGCCGCCGTCGATGGCGGCATGGTGCATCTTGGAATAGAGACCGACCTCGTTGTCCTTCATGCCCTCGAACACGTAGAACTCCCAGAGCGGACGGGCGCGGTTCAACAGCTTGGCATGCATCCAGCCGACGATGCGCTCGAGGGTGGCGCGGTCGCGCGGCGCCGGCAGGCTGGCGCGGAAGATGTGACGGTCGATGTCGAACTGGTCGTCCTCGACCCAGGAGGGATGGTCGATGTCGAGCGGCGCCTTTTCGAGGCGTGCTTTCAGGATCGGCGCGATGTGCAACCGCGAGGCGATCATCGCCTTAAAGTCTTCGAAGAAGTCGCCCTTGTAGTCGTCAGGCAGGCGAAAGATCGCCATGCTGCCGACATGCATCGGCATCTCCGGCGTTTCGAGATAGAGAAACGACGCATCCAGCGACGACAGCTTCTTACCGTCACCCATAGTTCCCTCCGACTTACATTGGACAGGCGCCTTACCGGCGCTTCTTGTCAGGCCGACACTGTAGGGGCCGGCGGGGCATATGCAATGGCAAACGGGCCTGCCGCCCGGTCGAATGGCCAGAACTCCCCTTCCGGTTGCGCCAGCCGATCGGCCACGGCCCAGAGCGCTGCGGGGTTGACGCCGAGCCCGATGTGGCTGGCGAAATAGACCTCGATGTTCTCGGCACGCTCGCAGGGCCGGCACTGGCAGGTTTGCCAGTGCACGATCCCGTCGCTGCGCGAAAAGATCGAGCTGCTCGGCACCGGCAGGTCGCCGGCGATGGCCTCGCGCAGCTCGGAAAAGTCCTCGACCCGTTCGCCCGACAGCGTCTCGTAGAGCCGCGTCGCATTGGTCGCCCGCACGTCATTGGCGAAGGGGCTGCCGAGCGTGACGACATAGCGGACCATCTCGGGCGCCTGCAGCGCGAGGTCGCGGGCATAGACGCCGCCAAGGCTCCATCCGACGAGGCTTACCTTGCGCCCGGTCGCGGCATGAATTTCCGCCAGGCGGACACGAAGCGAGTCCCGGACGCGCGCCAGCCCGCCGAGATTGCGGCCCATGCGCCAGGCCTGGGCGTCATAGCCGAGTTCGCGTAGATAGCGGCGCATCGGCGCCATCGAGAGGTCGCTGGCGAGAAAGCCCGGCAGTGCCAGCACCGGATGGCCGTCGCCCTTTGGCGCCTGCATCAGAAGCGGCGACAGGAACAGGCTGGCGTTGAATTCGAACAGGCCGCGCGCCTCCGCGAGCAGGAGCCCGAGGCCCGGCGGACGAAGCCGGGGCGGCACCTCTGCTCCGTCCTGCCCGGCCGGCATTATTTCTTCTTGTCGCTGCTGCGCGGGGCACCGAGACCGGCCATCGTCACGAACATGTTCTGAAACTGCTCGGCGATCTTCGGATCGAAGGTGAACCAGCTCTGGATCAGCGATTCCGGCGAGACCTTTTCGATGTTGCTCAGCACCTGCTGCTGCAACTTGTCCATCACCGCCGTCTGCATCGGCCCCACGTCGGGCAACCCGAAGAACTGGCGGGCCTCGAGAGGGGTGCAGTCAATTTCGATGTTAACCTTCATGTCCCCTCCTGATCGGATTCGGGCGGCCCTGCCGCAGTATCACCGCGAGTTGTGGTGCGACGCAAGCGACCTGATGCGGGCGCCACATGGCCCATCCCGCAATCAGTCAATATGGTCAATCAAAAGTCGAATGTCGCCGGCGGGCGATCTGTCGGACTATCGGTCAGCATTGCTGCACAGCGGCGCAAGTTGGCGCGTTCCTTGCTGGAATGGCGCTTGCACGGTGCAAAAACTCTGGGCAACATGGATTCATCAACCGGCCGAACAATCAAAAATCACGGCACGGCAGAGTGGAGAGGGTCAAGAATGTCGGTACGTCAGGGTCTTTTAGCGATGACGCTTGCCTCGGCGCTTGCGTTGGCGGTCTCACCGGCCATCAGCCAGACACTGCGCTACGCCAACCAAGGCGAGCTGAAATCGCTTGATCCCTACACGCTGAATGAAAGCACCACCCACGCCCATCTCGGCCATGTCTATGAGGGTCTCGTCGAGCGGGACAAGGACCTGAAGATCATCCCGGCCTTGGCCGAAAGCTGGGAAATACCGGAGCCGACCCGCTGGCGCTTCCATTTGCGCAAGGGTGTGAAATTCCACAATGGCGATCCCTTCACCGCTGATGACGTGGTGTTCTCCGCCGACCGGGTGCGCGCCCCGGGCTCGAACTTGCAGAACCGTCTCCCCGCCGACGCCAAAGTCGTCAAGGTCGACGACTACACCGTCGATTTCGTCCTCAGCTCGCCAAACCCCATCCTCCACGGGCAGTGGGACGTCTGGTACATCATGGACAAGAAATGGGCCGAGGCGAACAATGCGGTGGCACCGACGCCGGTCGCCGCCACGACCCCGAGC
>NZ_JBANBK010000087.1:0-34571 GCF_053572325.1 Bradyrhizobium sp. UFLA05-112
GATCACCACGAGATAGCAGAACGCGGTCGCGGCGAGCCCGACCTGGAGGAAGAAACAGGCCGCGGTCACCAGCGCCAGCACAACGCAACCGAAGACGAATTGCGCTGCTGACTTCCAGATTTGTGCTATCTGGCCAGGCTTCATCGCAGACAGTCTCGGGTCATCTCTGCGGTGAATGCAAGTAGACCACGTTGCAACAACGTCGGCAATTCCCCCCGACCAAAGTCGGGTCGATGGCAAGGGCACGACGTGTCGCCTTCGGACCTGCGGCTCGCTATGCGGCCCGCCGCGAACGAAGCGCGGTTATGCTGGCCAGCGATTCGCGGAAGCCGTGCAGCCGGCGCATCGTGCGCCGTCTCGTTGCGAAGAGCATTGGCGCAAACCCCGGGCGACTACGGGACAAACCTAGGTATAGCTCGCCCATCCCTAGTCATGTCGGTCATTTACCTCCGTACAATTGAGAATGTTGTGGCTGACGGACTAGCCTCATGACCGATCGGGAAAGGTCGATGGTGCTGCCGCTGGCGGCGATCGCGAAAGAACCGGGTCTCAGGCGCAGGGTTCAAGCGGTCTCACCGACGGACGCAGGACGAAAGGCCAAGCGGCTGCGTTGCTCGGGATGTCGCCATGAGAGTGAAACTCTGCGTTCGCTGCCCGTACGTTCCGCAGGATCTGGCGGACCGCAACGACGCTTACGCCGCGCTTCATCTGTGCGTGCCGCAATAACGAAACGGCGATTCCCGCGATCCATTACGCGTCTGCTGTCCAGAGAAGGGAGCAGGTCGACGAACGAGGGAGAGAACAATGTGCGACAAGTCCGAGCAGTCTGAGTGCGAGCAGTCTGACCGCCGTCTTTCAGACCAGAGCTGTGCCGTCTGCAACAGGCAGTTTGGCTTGATCCGATACTATTCCTGGCGAACCGCGCTTTGTTCCAAGAAGTGCCTCGATCGTTTCCGTGCGCGCAGCGAACGCGACCGCCGTTGGTTGTTTCGAGCTCAAGTGGCGTAAGTTTTAGCCGGAGAGGTTGGCCGTTCAGCAATTCTGATCCATGAGGCTGCGTGTGAACCCATCGTGCAAGCTTCTCTTATCGGGCGTTCTCCTCCTTGGCCTCACTGCGGCGGTCCGGGCGCAGGAGGTAGGGCAAGGTGCGGCCCATCGCCAGCATCCTCCTCAGGATCAGGCTCTGCACGAAAAGTTCTATTCGACCTGGCACATGCCGGATAACCCGGCGCTCAGCTGCTGCAACAACGCAGACTGCTACCCGACCGACATCAGGTACGAAGACGGCAAGCTTTACGCTCGCCGCCGGGAAGACGGCAAATACATCCCGGTCCCTGCCCAGAAGGTAGAGCGGAACAGGGACAACCCGGATGGCCGCAACCATCTTTGCGCGCCGCCTCCCGCGCTTTCTCCGCTGGATACTGTCTACTGCTTCGCATTGGGAGGTGCCACATGAGGTTCGCCTTCGTCTTGGTGAACGATAGGACGCCGTTCCGGCAAACCTGGTGCTTGCAGTGCTGCGAGCGCATCCGCGGCAGCTATCTTCGAGAGATCGGAACACGTCTGCCCTATTGCGACTATGAATGCTACGCGCTGCTTCGTGAGGCCGGGGCGGAGCGGCAGGAGCGCGCGAGGGCGGCCTCATGAAGTTCGTGGTGGTCAATCACGAGCCGCCGTCGCGCGAGGCCGCGTGCAGCACCTGCTCGCAGCCGCTCCAATCGGGCTATATCCGGCATGCGCGAACGCAGCGCCGGTACTGTGACCATGATTGCTACCGCCAAAACGAGCTCGCGACGCTGATGATGGAATGGTCGATGCCCGGTCTCACAGGGACGCGGGCCACCGAAAACATCGCGACCGTCGCCAGTCGCGTCATCGAAGTCCTCGCAGTCCTGGGGGCGGTGTCGTGCTGGAGCTCTACGATACAGATGTGGACTTTCTCGCGAGTATTGACCGACGCATGTTTGGGCGCTCACGACCTGATGGCGATGGAAGGAGGTGATAGCGAGCCACGCAATTGAGCCCGCGTGGGGCCGCAGTCACCAGACCTGAGAGGCGCCTCGTCCAGCCCCGGAGGCGTCGACCAGCGAGGGTGGGTTAGCAGATGGCGTAACCACCACGCCCCCTCCACATCGTGGTGGGTCACGCTTCGCTAGCCCACCCACGGCTCCAAAAGTCAATCAAAGTCGATCCAAGGCAAGGCTCAATCCGAGAGTCAATCCGCGCCGGTGAAGCTCGCAGGCGTTGCCGCTGCAGGTCTTGCGCGGACCTCCTGCGTCACCACGCGCCCGTCGGACTTCGCCGCCACCGCGCCGGCGTTCTCGAACCGGGCACGGTAAACCAGGACGTTCTCCATCACGCGCTGGACATAGTTCCGCGTCTCGGACAGCGGAATGCGCTCGACCCAGTCGACCGGATCGATCTTGGGGTCGCGGGGATCGCCGTGCGCCTGCACCCAGTCCCTGACCCGGCCACGGCCGGCATTGTAGCCGGCGAAGGTCATGATCTGGTTGCCGCGGTATTCCGACAGTAGCGCGCTGAGCTCGGCCGCACCCATTTGGGTGTTGTAGACGGGATCGGAGACCATGCGATCCCAGTCGTAGCTGACGCCGAACCGCTTGGCGGTGTCGCGCCCTGCCTCCGGCGTGACCTGCATCAGCCCGACCGCGTTGGCTGGCGACTTGTCGCGCTGGTCGAACGCGCTCTCGGTGCGCACCACCGAATAGATCACGCTCGTCTCGATTTCGGGTGCGACCTGCTTGTGCGGGGGAATGCCGATGGTCGGGAAGGCGTAGTGGTCGAGCGCGAGCCCGCGAGCGAGCGCCAGCTTGCCGATCTCCAGCATCGCGTGGGCGTCGTTGCGCCGGCCCGTGAGCTCGCCGAGCGCTTCGAGCGCGGCAACGTCGGTGCTCTCTCCGGCAAAATCGGCGACGAAGGAGAACGCAACGTCGCGCTCGCCGACCTCGTAGAGCATGTCGGCCGCGCGCACGCGCTCATCCGAGGGCTGTGCCGTGTCGGAGGCGAGCACGGGCGAGGGCGCGCGCAGATCGATGCGTTCAAGGCCGAGCCTTGCGCGTGCGAGCTGGCCGTAATAGGCGGTCGAATAACGGGCGGCCACCTGGTAGCTCCGAAGCGCGTCGGCGGCTGCTCCCAGGGCTTCCGCCGCGCGGCCGCGCCAATAGTGCCCCCGTGACAGCGCGATCGGGTTGGCGGAGCCGCCGTCGATGGCGGCAAAGTGCGTCAGCGCCGTCTTGGGATCGTCGAGATAGCGCAGCGCAATCCAGCCGCACATGAAGTGATAGTCGATGCGGTAGACTTCCATCGCCGGAACGGCGGCCGCGCGCACCACGTCGTAGGCCGTCCTGAACCTGCCCTGGTCGAGCAGCTTGCGCGCCAGGAGCCGGCGCTCGCGCCACCAGGCATCGGTGTCCTGGAGCGCCATGGTGTCGGGAGAGGCCGCGAGGATGACCTGCGCCGCGTCGTCGATGCGGTCTTTCAGCATGTGCCATTGTGCGCGGCACAGCGTGTAGCCGAGATCGCGGCGCGCATCCGCCGGCACGTCCTCCAGATAGTCCTGGGCCTTGGTCTCCTTGCCGCTGACCGCGGCGCAGGCCTTCACGATGGCAAGCTCGTCGCTGCCGAGACGCTTTGCGGCGCGCCGTGCCGCGCCGTAGTCCCTGGCGCCAAGCCGCTTGTCCATGCGGGCGCGATGGTCATCCGCGGTCAAAAGTTCGCCGAACGTCTCGTAAGCGTCGCTCTCGGTGCGCTCGGACAATTCCTCCGCGCGCCAGGCGTCACGCACGAGCCTTGCGGCTGCGTCGCGATCGCCCTCGGCCAGCAGCACGCGCGCGAGCGCGAACTTGCCTTTGGGGCTCTGCGGCCGGTCGGCGGTGAACTTGTGCACGGTCGCTGCATCGCTCTTCTCCTGCCAGAGCCGCGCCTCGGCGCGGCGACGGAACGAGGCGATGCTCGGCCAGTCCGGATTGGCGGCAGTGAACGCGACGTAACGATTGAAGTCGGCGGTCGTCTCTGAGTGCCGCAGGATGAACCATTCGGCGAGCTTTTTCCCGGCGGGATCGGCGATGCGGTTCCTGGCCGCGGTGGCGTCATCGGTCTTGGCCTTGCGCGCCAGATCGATCGCGTCCTTCAGCGCGGCGAGGTCGCCCGTCAGCGGCGGCCTCGAGGGCTTCTCCGAGGGGTCCTCGTCCTGCTTCTTCGATTTCCGTTTCGCTTCGGCATGCTTGCTGTGGCGATGCTTGCTGGCCGCAGCGCTGCGCTGCTTGCCGGCCTTCGCCTCATGCGTCTTTTTCGGACCGGATTGCTTGTTATGGCCTTTCGCCGCCGCCTCTGTCGAGACGAGCGCAAGTGCAGCCATGGCGAGGAAACACGCAAGCGAGCGTAGGCACTGGTTCATTCCATGGTCCCCCTGCGAAACCATCAGCACAAACCAAGATCCGCGACGTGATGCGGGCTTGAGCGACTCAAACGATAGCACGGCCTCGTTTGATCCATGTCACGCTCCGGCAACATTGCGGCAAAAATGCCGCCGAAATCGAACCTGAGAGCTTTTGCAACTCACGCTCAGCATGGCACGGGCCGCTCCGTGAAATCGTAAATGCGTGTTAACCTTTGATGGATTGCGCCAGCGGCTATCGCAAAAACCCCTGCGAAGCAGCCTTCAAGACCAGATTGCGCGTGTTTCAGGCTACGGTTCCGGTGTATGGAGTCGCAAGGTTCCTCAATCCCAAATGACCCAAGCCCGCCATGCCGATTTTCAACCAATCGATCAGGCGCAAGATCGTCGGCATCGCCCTCGGCCTGATCGTGCTGATGGTGGTCACCTCGATCCTGTCGATGGTGATGTCGAGCCGGGTCGGCAATCTCCTCGATGAGCTGACCAACCGGTATATTCCCGCCTATGGCGACCTGGCGCGTGCCAATGTCCGCTCGCTGGAGCGGGCGCTGGCGCTGCGGCGCATGGTGATCGCCAAGATGCAGACGCCACCGGACGAGGAAGGCTTTGCGGCCCGCCTGCGCGACTACAGGCAGACGGACGCGCTGGTCGTCAAGGAGGCCGAAGCTGCGCGCAAATTGATCAACGCGATCATCGAGGACGAGAGCACGCCGTCGGACAACGCTGCGCTCGGAAGGATCGACGCCAGGATCGAGAACGCTCTTTCGGAGCTGCGCCGCGAGCTCACCGAGGCCGACACAAGGCTGCTGAAGCAGCTCGACGCAAAGGACTTCGCCGCGGCGCGTGATACGATGACCCAAGTCGATACGCTGCGCGATGTGTTCAACCAGCGGATCGACACGATCCGCGCCGACATGCTGGGGCAGGTGTTCGCGAGCACGAGGGCGGTGATCCGCCACCAGACGCAGACGATCGTTATCTCGGCTTTGGTGACTCTGCTTGCGGCGATCGTCGGGCTCGCCTTCGCGCTCCTGGTATCGAGCGGCATCACGCGTCCGGTGCGGCTGCTGCTCGCCGGCACGCGCGAGGTCGAGGCGGGCCGCTTCGACCATACGATCAGCGTGTCGACGCAGGACGAGATCGGCGAGCTCGCCGCCGCCTTCAACCGCATGATAGAGCAGCTCCGCCGCAACGAGCGCATCCGCGAGACCTTCGGCCGCTACATCGACCCGAAGGTGGTGCAGGGGCTGATCGACCGGCCCGAGGTCGCGGTCGACGGCCAGCGGCGTGTGATGACCATCATGTTCTGCGACATGAGCGGCTTCACCTCGATGAGCGAGGGCATGACTCCGCGTGGTCTCGTCAAGGTCATGAATCACTATTTCACGGTCATGTCGGAACCCATTCGGGCCAACCGCGGCGTCATCGACAAATATATCGGCGACGCCATCATGTCCTATTGGGGCCCGCCTTTCATCGAGGAGGCCGAGCAGGCGCAACTCGCCTGCCATGCCGCGCTCGACATGGCCGACCAGGTGCCAGCGCTTCAGAAGCAGCTCCCCGATCTCCTCGGCATCCGCGCCATGCCGGCGCCATGCGACCTCAGGATCGGCATCGCCACCGGCGAGGTTCTGACCGGCAGCATCGGCTCGGAGCTGATGATGAGCTTTACCGTGATGGGCGATGCGGTGAATCTCGCCTCGCGGCTGGAGGCGGCGAACAAATTTTACGGCACCCGCATCCTGATCTCGCAGGCGACCGCCGCGGCGCTCGGTGTAAGCCTCGAGCTGCGCGAGATCGACCGCCTTGCGGTTGTCGGCCAGAGCATGCCGCAGCCCGTGTTCGAGGTGATGGGCAAGGCCGGCGCGCTCCCGCAGGAGCAGATCAGCCTGAGGGCGCACTATGCCGAAGGGCTTGCGGCGTACCGCGGTAGCCGCTGGGACGAGGCCCGGAACGCCTTCAACGCGGCGTTGGAGAGCGTTCCCGGCGATGGTCCGTCACGTACACTGCTCGCCCGCCTCGACAGGCTCCAGGCAGATCCACCCACCGCCGATTGGGACGGCGCCTGGCGGATGGAGCATAAATGATCCAGACGCGTTGCTCCGAATGAGTTGAGCCGGTCCAGGTTCCGCCTCGAGGTGTGCTATGAAGGCGCCCGTGAATTTACGGAGTGATCCATGAAGAAGGGCGATGTCATCTGTCCGCATTGCAAGGCGGGCTTTCGGCGGCTTGAGCTGGCGACGGAGCCGCCGACGACCGGCGAATACCGCTGCCCGGCCTGCGACGAGGTCGTGGAGAAGTTCGACGGTCTCGCCTTCGTGGCCTACCGTCTGACGATCCAGCCCTCGACGAAGGGTATCCGCGCGTAAGGCTGCGTTCTCTGCCGGCAATCGTGCGGCGCTCCAGCATCCCTGAGATGCAGTAAACCCGACGCGCGCTTCGGGCGAGACCGCGCTGGGTAAAAAATTGATTTAGTCAGATAACGATGTTGGCCGTGACCTATTTCGTGAGCTTACGCTGATCCTCTTCGAAGGCGTTTTACGGGGACACGCCGATGACGGAACTTCAGGACAGGCTGGAACGGTTTGAGACGCTCACCGCCGAGTGCGAGCTGATCGCCAAGCTGGCGACCGACAGCGCAAAGCGGGAGTTCTACCTCAAGCTCGCGGATCACTACTACGAGCTGGCGGCCGACGCGCGGCGGGCGATCGCGCCCAAAGCTGCGGCGTGACGCGGGCCGAAAGCCGTTCTTAACACTTGGCGCGCATCCTCTGGGGATGTGAGGGCTGATCGCGCCACGATTCCTCACAGCTGGGAATGCTGGAGCCTATTGCCGTGCAACGGCTCCAGGAACTGTCCTTTGCAGGTCATCCCATGCGGGCTGTTGTAGTCATCTTGCTTTCACTCATGACGGCGGCCTGCGAGCCGGAGCAGGACATCACCGGCTCGACCGCTGTTTGCCCGCTGCGCAGCTACAGCTCCTACAATGCCAGGGACATGAATCAGTGCGTCGCCGCCTGCAAGTCCTGCGATCGCGGCACGACGGTGACCTGCACGACTGCCTGTACGCTGAAGGGCGCCCGGTGAGGAGCGCTGCTCGCGCGTGATCCGACAAGGCTCTCTTCATCGGAGACGGGAGGCCAAGGGCGATGCTTTTCGACGGTCCCCTTCGTTCCGAAACGCCGGCGCCCGGCCGTACATCAGCGCCCGCCACAGCCATTCGATCGGTCCGTAGGCAAAATGCGTAAGCCAAAGCCGGCTCACCACCACCTGTGCGGCGTAGATCGTCACGACGAGAAGCAGGCCGACCGCCGAGCCGAGCTTGCCAAACAGTCCGAGGCCATAGCCGTAGAAGATGAAGCCGAGCACGACCGACTGGACGATGTAGTTGGTGAAGGCCATGCGTCCGACCGGCTCGGCGAAGCGGAGCAGCCTTGCGCCGGCTGACGTCCGTTCGGCGGCGATCACCAGGACGGCGTATCCCGACGCCAGGACGATCTGGCTGGCCGAAGTCGCAGACGGGTGCGCCAGCCGCGCCAACAGCAGGCCGCCCGCGATGGCCGCGAGGCCGGCGATCGCCAGCAGATTTCGGCGTCCGGCCGCCTCAGTGAACAGCCTTCCTCTCCAGCATAGAATGCCCACAAGGAAGAGGCCGATCGTGCGCGGAAACACGTAGAGATGCAGCGGCAGAAAGGCTGGGAGCTCCTGCAGGCGCAGCGCCAGCACCTCCGCAAAGCTTCCGTTTGCGTAAGTCTGGTTCGCTGTCCTCACGAGCGCTGCCAGGGTCGTCCGATCGGGGAAGGCGATGAGAGACGGCAGCACCGGTTGCAGCACATAAAAAATCAGCATGATTGCCGCCGCGATCGCGATCATCCAGCGCGGCGCCCATAGAAGGGGCAGCACGACCAGGCCGGCCAGCGCGTATTCGGTGAGGATATCGCCGTTCCAGATCAGGACCAGGTGGATCACCCCAAATAGCAGCAGCACGAGCAGCCGCCGGACGAGGAGGCGCGCCCGTTGCGGCGAGGTGCCGAGCCGGTCGAACTGGATGGCAAGGCCCACGCCGAACAGGAGCGAGAACAGTGCGAACGCCTTCATGTCGACGAACAGCGCGAGCGCCGCGTCGACGACGCCGTTCAGCGTCGGGTCCGGGCTTGAGAGGAGAAGCTGCCGAAATATCGATACGCGAAACTCGGTCTCGAGGTTGATCGCCAGCACGCCGAACAGTGCCAACCCCCGCAACGCGTCGATCGCGCCCACCCGATGCGAGGGATCCGTCGGCGCATTCGCCATTGTGAGGTCGGTTGCGAATTCCACGGCGGCGTCAGTAGGGCAAGCACGGCGGTCGGCGAAGCGCGCCGCGGGAACGAGAAGACTCGTCCTCTTCTGATCATCCGTCATGAGCTGCGACTCAGCTAGGGGGAATATTCATGGTTAGGCCTGAACTGGGATGCACGCAGCACGCCTCAACACCGGGGGTTGTGACCAAGTGATCTTCCGATGGTATCAAGGTAGTCTTGATCGTGTCTCGGGAGCCACGATTGTGCTATCGAAGCAACACTTGTTCCGGATTTAACCGTCATTGCGGTTCGTTCTCATCCGCGCCGCTTTTTGGCCACACCCCTCCATGAATAAAATCTCCATAAATTTTTCAGGGCTGCGGCGCTCGCAACAGCGAAGGAAAAAATCCCAGGGTTCATTCAAATCTTGGGCGTTGTTTTCCGGGTCTGACAAGGGTTGACCGAGGAAACTGGTTCACGATGGACGCCAAGACGAACATCAAGCAGAGGCTGCCGAGCCGTCACGTGACGGAAGGCCCTGCGCGTGCGCCCCATCGCTCGTACTTCTACGCCATGGGTCTGACCACCGAGCAGATCCACCAGCCCTTTGTCGGCGTTGCCTCCTGCTGGAATGAAGCCGCTCCCTGCAACATCGCACTGATGCGCCAGGCGCAAGCGGTGAAGAAGGGCGTGGCGTCGGCCGGCGGCACGCCGCGCGAGTTCTGCACCATCACTGTCACCGACGGCATCGCCATGGGCCATGACGGCATGCGCTCCTCGCTGCCGTCGCGCGAATGCATCGCCGACTCCGTCGAGTTGACGGTTCGCGGTCACGCCTATGACGCCCTCGTCGGGCTCGCCGGCTGCGACAAGTCGCTGCCTGGCATGATGATGGCGATGATCCGTCTCAACGTGCCTTCGATCTTCATCTATGGCGGCTCGATCCTGCCCGGCAACTTCCGCGGGCAGCAGGTTACCGTTCAGGACATGTTCGAGGCCGTCGGCAAGCACTCGGTCGGCGCCATGTCCGACGAGGACCTCGACGAGATCGAGCGCGTGGCGTGCCCCTCGGCGGGCGCCTGCGGCGCGCAGTTCACCGCCAACACCATGGCGACGGTTTCGGAAGCCATTGGGCTTGCGCTGCCGTACTCGGCCGGCGCTCCTGCGCCCTACGAGATCCGCGACGCCTTCTGCATGACCGCAGGCGAGAAGGTAATGGACCTGATCGCTGACAACATCCGGCCGCGCGACATCGTCACCCGCAAATCTTTGGAAAACGCGGCGGCCGTGGTCGCGGCCTCCGGCGGCTCGACCAATGCTGCGCTGCACCTGCCTGCAATCGCGCATGAAGCCGGCATTAAGTTTGACTTATTCGACGTCGCCGAAATCTTCAAAAAGACACCTTATGTCGCGGATTTGAAGCCGGGCGGCCGTTATGTCGCCAAAGACATGTTTGAAGTTGGTGGCATCCCGCTTCTGATGAAGACGCTGCTCGACAACGGCTTCCTGCACGGTGATTGCCTCACTGTGACGGGCCGGACGATCGCCGAAAATCTCAAGAGCGTGAAATGGAATCCGCACCAGGACGTGGTGCATCCGGCGGACAAGCCGATCACCGTTACCGGTGGTGTGGTGGGTCTGAAGGGCAATTTGGCGCCAGAAGGTGCGATCGTGAAAGTCGCGGGAATGTCCAACCTCAGGTTTACCGGCCCAGCCCGGTGCTTTGACCGTGAGGAAGACGCTTTCGAGGCGGTCCAGAAGCGCACCTACCGGGAAGGCGAAGTCATCGTGATCCGCTACGAGGGGCCGAAGGGTGGTCCCGGCATGCGGGAAATGCTCCAGACCACCGCAGCGCTGACCGGCCAGGGCATGGGCGGCAAGATCGCGCTTATCACCGACGGCCGGTTCTCGGGCGCCACCCGCGGCTTCTGCATCGGCCATGTCGGCCCCGAGGCGGCGATCGGCGGCCCGATCGGGCTGCTCGAGGACGGCGACATCATCGAGATCGACGCGGTCGCCGGCACTCTTAACGTAAAATTGAGCGACGATGAGCTGGCTCAACGCAAGACCAAATGGCGTTCCCGCGCGACTAACTATACGTCGGGTGCGCTGTGGAAATATGCTCAGCAGGTAGGACCGGCGATCGGCGGGGCAGTGACCCATCCGGGCGGCGCGCACGAGAAACAGTGCTATGCGGACATCTAGGCGTACCATAGTTGCGTTTGTGTTGGGGGTCTCCGCGCTGGCCGCGCCGGCGCTCGCCTTCGACGGTGCGCCGGTCAATCCGCAGGATGCGGCCATCCCGGTCGTCTCACCGGCGCCGGGTAGCGCCGCGGCGCTGCGCAAGGGCGTGCCACCGCCTGCAACCAATCCCGATGCTTCCTTCACCGCACTGCAATACGCCGCAGAGGGCGGTCACCCCATCGCGCAGTGGAAGCTTGGGCGGATGTACGCCAATGGCGAGGGCGTCGCCCAGGATGATCTGCGCGCCTTTGACTATTTCAGCCGGCTCGTGAACGCACATGCGACCGACAGCCCGTCGCTGCCGCAGGCGCCGATGGTGGCGAACGCCTTCGTCGCGCTCGGCCGCTATTACCTCAACGGCATCCCCAACTCGAAGGTGAAGCCGGATGCAGAGCGGGCACGTGAGCTGTTCTCCTACGCGGCGGCCTATTTCGGCAACGCCGACGCGCAGTATGATCTTGCCCGGCTCTATCTGAAATCGCCGGACGCCTCGCGCGACGCCTTTACGCAAGGTGCGCGGTGGCTGGGCCTTGCCGCGCAGAAGGGCCAGCACGAGGCACAGGCGCTGCTCGGGCAGATGCTGTTCAATGGCGATCGCCTGCCGCGGCAAGCCGCGCGCGGCCTGATGTGGCTGACTCTGGCGCGTGATAGCGCGGGTCCAGACGAGACCTGGATCAAGGAAAGCTACAATCGCGCCATCACAAAAGCCTCCGATGACGAGCGCGCGATGTGCCTGCAAATGCTCGAGCAGTGGGTGCAGGGTCGGCGAGACTAACAGTCGCGACTGATCGGCAGCCTTACGCCGCCTCGAGATCCAGATCCGCCCACACCGGCACGTGGTCCGACGGCTTCTCCCAGCCGCGCACATAGCTGTCGATCCCGACATTGGCGAGCTTGTCGCTCGCCTGCGGCGACATCAGGAGATGGTCGATCCGCAAGCCCTGGTTCTTCTGCCAGGCGCCGGCCTGATAATCCCAGAAAGTGTAGAGCCCGGGCTCGTCGGTGACCGCCCGCAACGCGTCGGTGAGCCCAAGGCCGAGCAGGGATTGAAAACTCTCCCGCGTCTCGGCTTTGAACAGGGCGTCTTCGGTCCAGGCGGCGGGATTGTGGACGTCGCGGGCGGCGGGAATCACGTTGAAGTCGCCGGCGAGGATCAGCGGCTCCTCGGCCTTGAGACGCTCCCTCGAATACTCAAGAAGCCGCGACATCCATTTGAGCTTGTAGGGATATTTCTCGGTGCCGACCGGATTGCCATTGGGCAGGTAGAGGCAGGCGATCCGCAGGACGCCCTGCTTCAGCGTCACCACGCCCTCGAGGAAGCGGGCGTGCGCATCCTCATCATCGCCGGCAAGCCCTGACTTGGTCTCGTCGAACTTGAGCTTGGACAGCAGTGCCACGCCGTTGAACGTCTTCTGCCCATGGGTGACGACGTTGTAGCCGAGCGCCTCGATCTCCAGCCGCGGGAAGGCATCGTCGACGCATTTGATCTCCTGGAGGCAGACGATGTCGGGCGCGCACTCCTTCAGCCAGGTCATCAGATGCTCGATCCGCTGCCGGACCGAGTTCACGTTCCAGGTGGCGATGCGGATCGTCATGAGGGGGATACTCCAGGCTGGGGCACCGTTAGAACAAACTGCAAACGCAGCCGTCAAGGATGGGCCGCCGGGAAGCTCGAAATCTCCCAAGAAATTAACCCGGCTTAAGCAGGAGCTCTGCCATTCATGCCGAAAAAGGTCCTGACGGATGGGATGGCCCGGCAATTCCCCAGATACCAATGAACCGCGGAGCGGCCTGATAGGCGCGTTCCTCTATTGGCTCGGCGGCTTCGAGATCGAGGACGGCCTGACGGCCGATCTCAGCGAGCGCGAGATGCGCCGCATCCGGGCCAGGCAGGTCGATGCGGTCACGCAGTTGATCCCGGTGACCATGGCCGTGAACATGCTCACGGTCGCGATCGTGCTGATCATGTTCTGGGGCAGGGGCTGGAACGGATTCCTCGTCGTTTGGGGACTGACGATCACGACCGTTGCCGCACTGGCGTTGCGCGCATGGCAGCGCTCTCTCGTTCATCCGCCGCAGGAGGCCTCACCGCGGGCCACACGGCAGATCATGCGGCAGGCGTTTTTCCTTGCGGCGATCTGGGGCATGCTGCCGATCGCTCTGTTCAGCCATGTCGGGCCGACCAGCCAGCTGATCCTGGCCTGCCTGATGGTCGGCATGATCTCCGGCGGCGCCTTCACGCTCTCGACTTTCCCGCGCGCGTGCCTCGTCTATCTCGCCACCATCACGCTCGCCTGCGTCGGTGCGCTGCTGTTGTGCGGCAGCGGGCCGTATCTGGTGACCGCGGTGTTCCTGCTGCTGTTCGCGTTCTTCATGGCGCGCAACATCGTCTCGCAAGGCAATCTGTTCCTCGGCAATCTCAAGGCGCAGCTCGCGCTCGAGCGGCAGACCGAGATCATCTCGCTCTTGCTGAAGGAGTTTCAGGAGAACGCCAGCGACTGGCTGTGGCAGACCGATGCGGAAGGGCACCTGGTGCACGTGCCCGAGCGCTTCGCGGCGGTCGCGCAGATGCCGCTGCCGCTGCTGCAGGGCGCGCATTTCGCCGACGTGCTCGACATGCTCTGTCCCGAGGACCAGAGCACCGCCTACGACATCGTCGGCCTGATGGAGCAGAGCGAGCCGCTGCACGAGATGAGCATCAAGGTCGTTGCCGGCGGCGAGGCGCGGCTGTGGTCGCTGACGGCAAAGCCGTCCTACGATCGCGACGGCCAGTTCCTCGGCTATCGCGGATTCGGCCGCGACATCACCGAGCGTTGGCGCGCGGAAAAGGCCGAGGCCGAAAACCGGGCGAAATCGAACTTCCTCGCCGTGATGAGCCATGAGATCCGCACGCCCATGAACGGTGTGCTCGGGCTTGCCAGCATGCTGCTCGAGACCTCGCTCGATCCGGAGCAGCGCGAGGCCGTGACTACGATCCGCGAATCCGGCGACAATCTCCAGCGCATCCTCAACGACATCCTCGACCTCTCCAAGCTGGAGGCCGGCCGTTTCGAGTTCGAGGCGATCGATTTCTCGCCACAGGCGCTGGTCGAGACGGTTGCCACAATCGTGCGCGCCAGTGCCAAGGCCAAGGACCTCACGGTGAAGGTCGCGCTCGATCCGAGCGTGCCGCCGGCGCTGCGCGGCGACGTCGCCCGGATCAAGCAAGTGCTGCTCAATCTCGCCTCCAACGCGGTGAAGTTCACCGATGCCGGCGAGGTGACGATATCAGCCACCTGCCAGGTGCGGCGCGACCTGCTCGCGACCGTCGAGTGGACCGTGACCGACAGCGGCATCGGCATCGCGCCCGAGAAGGTCGGTCTGCTCTTCGCCGATTTCGCGCAGGCAGACGCCTCGATCAGCCGACGCTTCGGCGGCACCGGGCTGGGCCTGGCGATCTCCCGGCGCATCATCGAGCAGATGGGCGGCACGATCGGCGTCAGTTCGACGCCGGGCGAGGGCTCGACCTTCCGCTTCGCGCTGGTGCTGCCTTGGAGCCAGGCCCTGCTGTCCGACAGAGAGGCCGGCCGCAACGAAGCCGACGACCTCACGGCCCGCATCGCGGCGCTCGATCGGCCGCTGAAGGTGCTGGTGGCGGAGGATGACGCCGTCAACCGCATGGTCGTAAGCAAGATGCTCGGCGAGTTCGACGTCGACTTGCGCGTCGTGATCGACGGCGTCGAGGCGGTCGAGGCCGCCGCGGAGGGCGACCATGACGTCGTGCTGATGGACGTGCGAATGCCCGAGATGGACGGCCTAGCCGCGACGCGGGCGATCCGCGCGCCGGGCGGTCGCTTCGCGGTGCTGCCGATCATCGCGCTGACCGCCAACGCTTTCCCGGAGGACGTCAAGATCTGCCGTGAGGCAGGGATGTCTGACTTCTTGGCAAAACCCCTGCGCAAGCCGGCGCTGGTCGCGGCGCTGTTGCGAGCGCTGGATCAAATGGCCGCGAATGACGCGCCGCTACAGCCGGAGCAGGGGCCGGCCGAATGGGCCGAGAGGACGAGCGAGGCCGACGCGTAAGGTCTGCGCGTTCGACATTCGAGGTGTCGAAACCACCTCGCCAGGAGGCGGGGACGTGGAAGATGGTGGTGGTCGATGGCGCGGGAGCTTACGCGTTACAGTTTTCCATAGACTCGCCCGGCGACCGCCCTCAGGCGCTCGACCGAGCCGGACTCCGGATGCGGCTTGACCGGCGCGAACAGGATCGAAGCCTGCCTGCCGTTCTTCCAGACATAGATGTTGACGGCGTTGCCGTTGCCCTTGGTGCAGGAATGCTCGCCGAACGCTTCACTGCCGAGCTCTGGTATCGCCACGTGTTGGCACGCGTCCGTGCGTTTCATCATGCTGATGACGGTGTCGCGCGAGATCGCGATCACCGCGACGACCATGGTGTTGCCCTCGCGATCGAACATCATGCAGCTGCCCGCGCCGGTCCGCTGGACGACAAGCGTGCTGTTGTCGAGAAAGCCGTCGGCATCCGCGGTAGTGAGCCATTCGCAATTGCCGAACCGCTCGCTGGTCTTGCCTACGTTGCCGATGGCAACGCGCGCGACTTCGGTGAGCGGTCCGAGCAGCGCATCGTCTGCACGCCGGCCGATCGGATAGACGCTGATCTGCAGAATGTAATCGCCGGACAAGGCGACGACCGAGGCCTCCTGGCGCTGCGCGCCGGCGGCGCTCGTTCCACCCTGGCCTTCGTCGCCGATCCCCGACATTGCGTTGAGCGGCATGCGCTCGCCAAGCGTCTTGACGAAAGTCGCGTACAATTCCTTGGCGCGATCCTTGTCGGGATTGCGGAACACGGTCAACATCATCGTGTCGCCGCGCCCGCCCTGGTAGATGCAGCCGCGGCCGTCCTGATTTGAAATCAGCGACCATTTGAGCGCCGGCATCGCGCCGGTGAGCTCCTGGGCGCTGATGAATGGGCAGGTTTCGGCAGCGAACGCGGGAAGCACCGGGACGGCTGCGATTGCAAGGAATAGAACGAGGCAAGAGAACAGACGATCGATAATATGCATTTGATAATTTACTACCGCTATTGGCGCGCCATAGCCGATGAAGATGGGCGCTATCGGTTCTCCGTGGCGTTATCATGAACGGCGGATCGGAGCACGGCTATCCCAATCCGCTCGCCACTGTTCGGGGGCAAGACGCCGAGACCGTTATCAGGAATTGGCACCATTCGGCGATCGTATTTCCGTGGGCTCCAGATTGCTTCGCGCTGATTGATCCGCCGCAATGCCCCGCAGCGACGAAGCTTACTCGGGTCTTCGCACATAGAGCGAGATGAACCGGTCGATCATCGGGTTGATCTGCTCCGGCACTTCCAGCGACAGGAAATGCCCGGAGCCGACGGCCTTGGCCGTGACCAGCTGCGGGCACAGCGCTGCAAAACGATCCAGATCCGCAAGCCGATGGGCCGCTTCGATGTAGAGCACCGGGACCCGGCACGCCTGGGCGCACTCACGCGCCCGATGCACATCCCAGGGGAACAGACTTGTAAACGTGGACACCAGCACGTGTTGTGGCGTCGCCAGGAAGGTCTGTTCAACATGGGCGCGGCATCTGTCGGTCGGCAGACAGGAGTCCGCCACAATTTTCAGCACCTCGTCCGCAAAATCCGCGCCCCTTAAGCCCTCCAGATACCCGGCGAACACCGTCCCTGCTGAGGCAGGGAAGAGCACTCCTGAATCGAGCAGCACCAGGCCTGCAGGAAAGTCCGGATAGCGGGCGGCGATTTCGAGCGCCATGTTGCCACCCATGCTTTGACCCACGATGACCGGCTTTGTGATCTGCTGTCGGTTGCACAGCCAGACGAGATCATCGGCGAAGCCTTCGATCGAATACGGCTGTTGCGGCTTGTCGCTCTCACCATGCCCCCGCAGCTCGGCATTCAACGCGCGACCTTGACGGGCGAAATACTCCATCTGCGGCGCAAAATGCGTGCGATCCCCGCCCAGGCCATGGACGAACAGGAATTGAAGCGGTCCCGCCCCGGCGATGTCGAAGGATAGCTGGATGCCGTCATGTGCGAGTTTCATGGATCATCTCCGTATTCACCGACGCGCCCAGGTGTCGATGGCGAGACCTTAATCTAAGTGGCGCCCGCGGCCGATGAAGATGGGCACTATTGCTTCGCCATGGCGCTATGACGCCGCGACCGGCCAAGCGCTCTAATCGGCAATCTGCGACGGCCTGCGATCTTGCGCTATGCCTCATGGGCGCTGTCTTCCCGATTTCGCAGGTGTTCCGCTTACCCTTTGACAGCGTCCACTACGCCCATGGCGCCATGGCTGTCGGTCAGGCGGCTTTCGGCTCGTTTGCGGTCTCAATGCGATCGAAAAGTGTGACTGATCGTTAACCGCACTGTGTCCATCGCCTGCTCACCTTTACCGGCAGGTAATGTCGGTCATGTTCCGCTGGCCGGTGACGTTCGATGGGAGCGCAGACATGGCCATTTTAGGTTTTGGACGACGACGCCCGCCTGAGCCAGGGAAACATGTTGTTCCGCCCGAATTATGGGATGATCCAGAATACGCGGCGTTTTTCGCCAGGATTGGCGCAAAGCCGGATCATCCCAGTAATCTTCGCGTCACGCATGACGATGTGGCGAGGATGATCGAGCAAGGCCGCAAGGCAGTCGACGCACGCATTCATCAGCTCCGGGCCAAGGCTTCGGCGGATGGGTACGACAATCTTCATTTGCGCGCGTTGTGGCTCCTTCATGACAATTGCTGGAACGGCGACGCCGGCGAATTTCTCATCTACCATCTGGGTCTCAACCCCTACGATGAATGGAACACGATGCTCGTTGCGGAGGACGCGAGAACTGCCTCCATTCTTGATATACCGATCTGTACGGGAGAGATCGTTCAACATCTTGCCAAGACCGGACAGCCCGTCATTCTCGCACTTCGCGACAAGCTTCGCGCTGCGCATGATGAGGTCCAACGGACGCACGAATTCGGCCGCTTCCAAGACATTTGCGATGACACGGTGGCCAAGGTGAAAAGGGTGGCGCAAATGTTCGGCACTGGGCTCGTCGAGACGTATCAAGCTTGGCTGCGCAAGGAAGCTGACGGTCGCTCCACGCCTCGGTGAGCAAGCGCCGGTAGGGCGGGCGGAGATGGGATTATGGCACTGAAAACCTATGTGGTGACGGCCCTTTTCCTTTCGAGGCTGCATGGCTTTTGGCGACTGGTTCGCAGCCCGTAGGATGGGTAGAGCGAAAGCGAAACCCATCGCGGTGCGCGCCGAAGGCGACCTCGTTCTTGTCGCCGGCGGCTATCGCGATCAATCGGCGCGAATTGCACTGCTCCGGCTTGGCGCCGATCAAGCCCATCAGATTTGGAGAATGGCAATTCCAGCGGTTTGATCGAAACACAGTGCGGCTATTGCAGGGACGCGGTGAGACGCTGCACATAGTTGACGAGGGAATGGACGAAAGTGAGCTTGACCACGATACGCGCTGTTCGTGCTCTCGGCCCACGTGCCTGAACCGGTCTCAGCACGCCGAGTCATCAGCTAGCCGCACCCGACTTTGCGGCTCTGGCGACGATCACAGATTGCCCCTGATTTGCCCGACGTGTCAAACGGGTTTCGTAAAGTCAGAAATGCATCGTGGCTTGACGGCTACTTTGCATGGGGTTGTTTTTCAGATTTTGATTTGGGCTAGTCTTACTGGTACCTCAAGGTGAGGAGCGCGAAGCGCATCGCCGGGCGATGCATCGTCGTGCGAACCATGAAGCCCGGCTCTCAGGTGTGGTCATCCTTCGAGACGGCCGCTTTCGCGGCCTCCTCAGGATGAGGGACTGAGCGCAGGGGCTTCGCTCTCTCCCTTCCTCATTCCACATTGCGCGAGTGCGCAATGGGGGCGCGCGCGGAAGCGGGAGCCCGGAATCCATTGCGCGGCCATGCGGCCCGATCGACTCCGGACTCGCGACTTCGTCGCGCGCCGGAATGACGAGAAAACCTCACAGGCCGTCAGGATGAGAACTCAGATCGTTTCTTGAAGCAGAAGGGCTAGATCGAGAAGCTCGTGCCGCAGCCGCAGGACGCGGTGGCGTTGGGATTATTGACGCGGAAGGAGGCGCCGATCAGGTCGTCGACGAAGTCGACCTCGGAGCCCGCCAGGAACGGCTGCGATGCCGAGTCCACCAGCACGACCGCATTGTCGCGCTCGATAACGAGATCGTCGTCGGTGCGGTCACGCTCGATGTCGAACTTGTACTGGAAGCCCGAGCAGCCGCCGCCCTCGACCGAGATCCGCAGCATGGCGCCGGTGCCTTCGCCCTTGAGGATCTCCCCAATCCGGCGCGCGGCCCGGTCGCTGATGGTCACGGCAGTCGTCATCGTTCCACTCCGATAGTCCCGCGTCATAGCCAATTCATTTGGTATCCCGCGTCCGTCATAGTTAAGTGCAAGGGTCCGCAGAATCAAATGGATAGGGACTAAATTCACCGTGTCCGTCGGAATGGCTGCCCCCCGTGCGCCCTATGCCTGCGATCCCGATCGCAGCCGCGGCCGGCTGGTCGCGGAGCCGCCGAGTCGCACCCGCAGCCCGTTCCGCAGGGATTGCGACCGGGTGATCCATTCCACCGCCTTCCGCCGCCTGAAGTACAAGACCCAGGTGTTCGTGTTCCACGAAGGCGACCACTACCGTACCCGCCTGACCCATTCGTTGGAGGTCGCACAGATCGCCCGCGCGCTGGCCCGGCAGCTCGGGCTCGACGAGGACCTCACGGAGACGCTGGCGCTCGCGCACGACCTTGGCCATCCGCCCTTCGGGCACGCCGGCGAGCGGGCGCTCGATGCCTGCCTGAAGAACCATGGCGGCTTCGACCACAACGCCCAGACCCTGCGCGTTGTGACATCGGTCGAGCACCGTTATCCCGAATTCGACGGCCTCAACCTGACCTGGGAGTCGCTCGAGGGCATCGTCAAGCACAACGGCCCGCTGACCGATCGCGGCGGAGCGCCGGTCGGACGCTATCGCGAGCATGGCGTTCCCGTCGGCATCGCCGACTACGTCAAGACGTACGATTTGGAGCTCTGGAGCTTTGCCTCGCTGGAGGCGCAGGTCGCGGCAATCGCCGACGACATTGCCTATGACGCCCATGACATCGACGACGGCCTGCGGGCAGGGCTGTTTGGGGTTGATGATCTCAAGGCGATTTCGCTGATGGCCGAGATTATCGCAGAGATCGGTGCGCACTATCCAAACCTGGAGGATGTCAGGCGCGGCGCCGAGCTCGTCCGTGAGCTCATTTCTCATCTGATCGGCGCCGTCTTCGCCGAGGCGAAGGCCAACCTTGCGACGATCCAGCCGCAATCGGCCCAGGACGTACGCCAGCAGACCCGGGCGATGATCACGTTCCCGCCGGCCATGGCGGGCGAGGAGGCGGCGATCAAGACCTTCCTCTATCAGCACATGTACCGTCACAAGCGGGTGATGCGGGTTATGGGGGAAGCGGAACAGATCCTGTTCGACTTGTTCGCGAAATACCAGGCCTCGCCCGGCGAACTGCCGCCGGAATGGCTGGCCGGGGCGGAGGCTGACGATGAGGCGGGCAGGGCGCGCCGGATCGGCAATTTCATTGCCGGAATGACCGACCGTTTCGCCCTGACCGAGCACCAGCGGCTCTTTGACTCGACCCCGGATTTGCGTTAGGCGGCGGCCATGGCCGACACTCCCCCGCTGCATCTCTTCGCCGACGTGCTCACGCGCGTGCACGCCGCCTGCCGAGCGCTCGCGGCGGAAGCCAACTGGCCGGAAGGCGTCGATTTCTCGCGTGTGGTGGTCGAGCCGCCGCGCGATCCGTCGCATGGCGACATGGCGACCAATGCCGCGATGGTGCTGGCGAAAGAGGCCAAGGCGAAGCCGCGCGATCTCGCCGAGCAGATCGCCGAGCGTCTGCGTGCGGATGCGTTGATCGCCAAGGTCGATGTGGCCGGACCAGGTTTCATCAACCTGACGCTCAGGCCGTCCGCCTGGGCCGAAGCGCTGCGCACATTGCTGCGCGAGGGGGCCAGCTACGGCCGCCTGAGCGGGCGCGGGAAGGTCAATGTCGAATACGTCTCGGCAAACCCGACCGGGCCGATGCATGTCGGCCATTGCCGCGGCGCCGTGTTCGGCGATGCGCTGGCAAGCCTGCTCGATTTCGCCGGCCACGACGTCACCCGCGAATACTATATCAACGACGCCGGCGCCCAGGTCGACGTGCTCGCACGCTCGGCGTTCCTCAGGTACCGCGAGGCGCTCGGCGAGGACATCGGCCCGATCCCCGAGGGCCTCTATCCCGGCGACTATCTCAAGCCGGTCGGCGCGGCGCTGGCGAAGGAGCACGGCGACAAGCTGCGTTCGCTGAATGAAGCCCAATGGCTTCCGACGGTGCGCGCAAGGTCGATCGCGATGATGATGGACGAGATCAAGGGTGATCTTGCCGCACTCAACATCCGCCACGACGTGTTCTTTTCCGAGCGCTCGCTGATCGAGGGCGGTAACAACAAGGTTGCCGCGACCATCGATTTCCTGCGGGCGAAAGGCGATGTCTACGAGGGCCGCCTGCCGCCGCCGAAGGGCGCGCCGGTCGAGGACTGGGAAGACCGCGAGCAGCTTCTGTTCAAGGCAACGGCTTACGGCGATGATGTCGATCGTCCGCTGATGAAGTCGGACGGCTCCTACACTTATTTCGCGTCCGACATCGCCTACCACAAGAACAAGTTCGATCGCGGCTTTGCCGACATGATCGACGTGTGGGGCGCCGATCACGGCGGCTATATCAAGCGCATGCAGGCGGCGGTGAAGGCGGTCACGGCCACCAAGGCCGCGCTCGACGTCAAGATCGTCCAGCTCGTAAAGCTTCTGCGCAACGGCGAACCGGTCAAGATGTCCAAGCGCGCCGGTGACTTCGTCACCTTGCGTGAGGTCGTGGATGAAGTCGGTCGGGACGCCGTGCGCTTCATGATGCTCTACCGCAAGAACGATGCAGTGCTCGATTTCGACCTCGCCAAGGTCATCGAGCAGTCGCGCGACAACCCCGTGTTCTACGTCCAGTACGGCCACGCCCGCGGCCATTCGATCTTCCGCAACGCAAGGGCGGAGGTATTTCCAGACCTGCCGGAGACGACCGACGTCCGAATCGCGTGGCTGCTCGACTCCGCGCTGGAACGGCTGTCGGACCCGGTGGAGCTCGACTTATTGCGCCGACTCGCAATTTTTCCGCGGACCGTGGAAGCTGCCGCCACGGCCCATGAGCCGCACCGAATTGCCTTTTATCTCTATGATTTAGCCAGCGAGTTTCACGCGCTTTGGACGAAGGGGCGCGATCTGCCCTATTTACGCTTCATTATCAATAATGATGCACAGCTTACAAAGGCGCGATTGGCAATGGTCCAGGGCGTCGTCTCGGTCCTGGCATCGGGCCTCGCCATTCTCGGCGTCCATGCCCCGGACGAGATGCGGTAGTTTGGGGCGAACTACTTCAGGGAATATGAGGGGCTAACCGGCAGAAGCCGGCTCGCTTGCGTAGTGCGACTTGGTTGAATGCCTTGTGGGTGGAGGCCGCTGTTCGGGTCGAGAACTGGCGGCTTTCCCGGAGGGGACGCATCATCACGATGGCCGATCGACGATATCAGGACAGACCGTATCCTTCCGATGACTATGGTCGCGGCGGCGACCAGCATGGCGGGGCGGAAAACGATCCCTTGGCCGAACTCGCCCGGTTGATTGGCCAGACCGATCCATTCGGTTCGCAGGGCCGGCCCGCCGCGAGGCCGCCAGCTCCGCCGGCGCCCGCGCAATATCAGCCGCCTGCGCAAAGCTATGCGCCCGACAGCTACGAAGATCATTATCACGAGCCGCCACCGCCGCCCGGTCCGCCATCCTGGATGCGGCGTGCCAACGTTCAGCCCCAGCCGGTTGCGCCCGAGCAGCCGAGCTACGCGCCGGCGGTGAACCCGGTGCATCCGATGCAGCGTTTCTCGCCACAGCCGCCTGCGCCTGAGCCGGACTACCAGGAGTCCCAGGCCTATCCGGAGCACGACGATCCGATCGATCCGTCGCGCTATGACGATGCGCTTTATGGCCAGCTCGAGGCGAGTCTGCAGGATTTCCAGCGCGATCCGTCCTATCCAAACGATCCTTACGCCTATCAGAGCGAATATCCCGAGGATGAGCTCGAGGATGAGGTTCCGCAGAAGAAGCGCGGCGGGTTGATCACCGTTGCGGCCATCCTTGCGCTGGCCGTGGTCGGAACCGGTGGCGCCTTCGCCTACAAGACCTACCTGGGATCGCCCCGCAGCGGCGAGCCGCCGATCATCAAGGCGGACAACACACCGACCAAGGTCGTGCCGGCGCCCGCCGACGGTTCCGCCAAGGTGCCGGATCGCATGGTCACCGGTGATGGCGGCGAAAAGATCGTGCCGCGCGAGGAAGCGCCGATCGACGTCAACGCCAGGTCCGGCGGCCCGCGCGTCGTCTTCCCGCCGCTCAATCCGAACGCCAATCCTCCGCCGGTTGCGAGTGTCTCACCATCAACCGTGCCGCCGCCAGCCGTCGCGCCCAATAACGGCACGATGCCCAACAGCGAGCCGCGTAAGATCAAGACGCTTTCGGTGAAGGGCGATCAGACCGACAGCACGTCCGCGCCGGCTGCGGCTGCAGCCAAGCCGGCCGGGGCTCCAAAGGCAGCAGCCGTGCCGGCCGCGCCACACAATCCGCCGACCTCGGCCAATGCCAGCGCCAACCAGCCGATGTCGCTGGCACCGCAGGGCGGTACGCCGGACCCGTCCGCGCCGCCGACCCGGCTGGCTGCGACCAATCCGACGCAGATCGCTCCGGCCGCGGCTGAGGGCGGCGCCAGCTACATGGTCTCGATATCGTCCCAGGACACCGAATCCGCGGCGCGGGATTCCTTCCGCGTGCTCCAGGGTAAGTTCCCGTCGGCTCTGGGATCCCGTTCGCCCGTGATCAAGCGGGTGGATCTGGCCGACAACAAAGTGAAGTACCGCGCCATGGTCGGTCCGTACCGGACCCGTCAGGAAGCCGTTCAGTTCTGCACCGAGCTGAAGACCGCCGGCGGTCAGTGCTTTATCCCGTAGTATTATCGGCCGTTTCCTTGACCCCCTAGCGGGGTACGGTTAATCGGCGACTATGAGCACGCGGGCCTTCATTACCGGCGTATCCGGAACGGAATTGACCGCCGCTGAGCGGGATTTTATCCGTGCCGAACGTCCGTGGGGTTTCATCCTCTTCAAGAGGAATATCGAGGCCCCGGCGCAAGTCGCTACGTTGGTTCAGGAATTGCGCGGCGTCGCGGGCTCTCCGGATGCTCCCGTCCTGATCGACCAGGAGGGTGGACGGGTGCAGCGGCTGGGACCGCCGCATTGGCCGGTCTATCCCTCCGGCGCTTTGTTCGGAACGCTTTACGACATTGATTCGGCACTTGGGCTGACGGCCGCGCGTCTCAGCGCCCGGCTGATCGCGGCGGATCTTGCCGATCTCGGTGTCACCGTGGACTGCCTGCCGCTTGCCGACGTGCCGGTCGCGGGCGCCGACGCCGTGATCGGCAACCGGGCCTATGGAACCGAACCGGCCAAGGTCGCCGCGATCGCCCGCGCGGTCACGGACGGGCTTGAGCAGGGCGGCGTGCTGCCGGTGCTGAAGCACATCCCCGGTCATGGCCGGGCGACGGCTGATACGCATTTCCGGCTGCCGACGGTGGACACGCCGAGGGATGAGCTGGAGCAAACCGATTTTGCCGCGTTCAAGCCATTGGCAGACCTACCGATGGCGATGACCGCACATGTTGTGTTTAGCGCGTTCGACCCCGCCCATCCGGCGACGACATCTGCGACAATGGTTCAGCAGGTGATTCGTAGCGTGATCGGGTTCCACGGTTTGTTAATGAGTGATGACGTGTCGATGAATGCATTGGCGGGCACCATTACCGAGCGAACGCGTTCGATTTTTGCAGCCGGCTGCGACATGGTCCTGCATTGCAACGGGAATATCGAGGAAATGCACGAGGTCGCCGGCCAAACGCCCGAATTGTCGGGCAAGGCGCTGGAGCGCGCGAACAGGGCGCTGGCCGCCCGCAAGGCTCCGCAGCCGTTCGACCGTACGGCTGCAAGGGCTGAACTCGACGCATTGATCGCACAGGCGAACGCGGCATCCGCATGACGGCAGAAATCCTATCGTTTGAAACCGGGCGGCCCGCCGAGCTCGCCGAGGGCGAACCGGCGCTGGTCGTTGATGTCGAGGGCTATGAGGGCCCGCTCGATCTGCTGCTCGCGCTGGCGCGACAGCAGAAGGTCGACCTCGCCAAGATCTCGATCTTGGCGCTCGCCGATCAATATCTCCACTTCATCGAGGCCGCGCGAAAGATCCGGCTCGAGCTTGCGGCCGACTACCTCGTGATGGCGGCATGGCTGGCCTTCCTGAAATCCCGTCTCTTGCTGCCGGAACCGCCGACGGCGGAAGGTCCGAGCGCAGAGGAAATGGCCACCGCGCTCGCCAATCGCCTGCGCCGGCTCGAGGCCATCCGCGAAGCGGCGAACCGGCTGATGAACAGGCAGCAATTGCTGCGCGACATTTTTCCGCGCGGTGAGCCCGAACAGATCGCCGAGGTCAAGCATCCGAAATACACCGCGACGCTGTACGACCTGCTCACGGCCTACGCCACGCAGCGGCAGTCGCGTGTGCTGGCGAGCGTGCATCTCGCGAAGCGCACGGTCTGGTCGCTCGCCGAAGCGCGCGCCTCGTTGGAGCGGCTGGTCGGGGGGCTTACTGAATCGGACGATTGGGGTCGTCTCGACGATTTCCTGATCCGTTACGTCGCCGATCCGTCGCAGCGTGCGACGGTGTTCGCCTCGAGCTTTGCCGCCGCGCTCGAACTGGTGAGGGAAGGCCAGCTGGAACTGAACCAGAAAGAGGCGTTCGCGCCGCTCTATTTCCGAAAGGGGCGGCATCAACCGGTACCAGGCGCGCCTCCCGCGCCTGAAGCACCGGTCGGTTAGTTGAAAGGAGAAGCTGCCATGGCCTTGGCGGAAGTTCGGGTAGAAGAGGTCGAGCCGATGGACAACGAATCCCAGGCGCGCCCCGAAGAATTGCGGCTTCTCGAAGCGCTACTGTTTGCGTCCAGCGAGCCGCTGGATACCGCGACCCTTGCCAAGCGCATGCCTGATGGCGTCGACGTGAAGGCTGCGCTCGCGCAGTTGCAGGCCGAATATGCGACGCGCGGCGTAAATCTCGTGCGCGTTGCCAACAAATGGACCTTCCGCACCGCCGGCGATCTTGCCTGGCTGATGACGCGCGAAAGCACCGAGACCCGCCGCCTGTCCCGTGCGGCGATCGAGGTGCTTGCGATCATCGCCTACCATCAACCGGTAACCCGCGCCGAGATCGAAGAGATCCGCGGCGTCGTGACCTCGAAGGGCACGCTTGACGTGCTGCTCGAGACCGGCTGGATCAAGCCGCGCGGTCGGCGCAAGACGCCGGGCCGTCCGCTGACTTTCGGAACCACCGAGGATTTCCTGTCGCAATTCACGCTGGAACAACTCGGCGATTTGCCGGGCCTGGAGGAGCTGAAGGGCACGGGTCTTCTGGATTCGCGTCTGCCGACCGGTTTCAGCGTGCCGACCCCGTCGGACGACCCGACGCTGCGTGAGGACGAGGATCCGCTCGAGGCCGGCGAGGATCTGGACCTTGCGCTGGCCCCGGCGCCAGAGCCGGAACCGGAGACGCCGGAAGGCGGTGGCGAGGGTAGCGACGAGGGCTGACGGCCCGTCGTTCTACGGACTGCAGCGACCAGTTAACACTAGCCAGATTACGTAGCGCCAACAGCGAATTGGCGCTGCCTTGGTCCTTGTTTTTGACACCTGCGAAGCCTAGGTTTCGGTGAAGATCGGCCGGGTCCCCGGCCATGCGTGTTTGGAGGGTTGCAGGATGGGTTCGCTTAGCATTTGGCACTGGATCTTGGTGATCGCAGTGGTCCTGCTGCTGTTCGGCCGCGGCAAGATTTCGGATCTGATGGGCGACGTGGCGCAGGGCATCAAGGCCTTCAAGAAAGGCATGCAGGACGACGACAAGGTTGCCGACAAGCCCGACGCCGCCAAGTCCATCGAGCACAACGCCGCGCCGACTGCGGCACGGTCCGACGTCGGCAGCAAGGCCGTCTGAGCCAAAGATCGGCAGACGTGGGCGGTCCCGATCCCGTGCGTCGAGGATTGGGCCAATCGCGGCTTGCCTGAACGGAAGACTTCATGTTCGACATCGGGTGGAGTGAACTGGTCCTCATCGCGGTCGTTGCGCTGGTTGCCATCGGCCCGAAGGAGCTCCCCGGTGTGCTGCGCATGGTCGGCCAATGGATGGGCAAGGCCCGCAAGATGGCTGCCGAATTCCAGGGCCAGTTTCAGGAGGCCATGCGCGAGGCCGAAATGGCCGACCTCAAGAAGAGCTTCGACGAGGTCAAGGAAGCAGCCTCCAGCTTCACCGGCAACAATTTGATGACCTCGCTCACGAAGGACGTCAACGAGGCGCTGCGCATCGAGGATATCGATAAACCCGCGGCCACGCCCGCGATCGAGCCACCGGCGGCGTCAAGTGACGCGCCGGCGACTTCAACCGAAGCGCTGGTGATGCCGACGACACCGGAAGCCCCGACGCCCGCGACCTTTGTGGAAGCGGAGGCACATGCGGAGGCAAGTGAGCCACTCGCGATCACCCGCGAGGTCGAGGCGGCACACACTGTAGTTCAGGACACCGCGCTACCTGAAGCGATCAAGGACGCCAAAGCGTCATGACCGACGCCGACATCGAGGCCAGCAAGGCGCCGTTGATGGACCATTTGATCGAGCTACGCTCGCGGCTGATCAAGGCGCTGCTCGGCTTTGGCATCGCGTTCATCTTCTGCTTCTTCTTCGCCAAGCAGATCTACAACGTGCTGGTCTGGCCGTTCGTGTGGGTCGCGGGGCCGGAGAATTCGAAGTTCATCTACACGGCGCTGCTGGAATATTTCATCACCCAGCTCAAGCTTGCGCTGTTCGGCGCCGGCTTCATCTCGTTCCCGATCGTCGCCACGCAGATCTACAAATTCGTGGCGCCCGGGCTTTACAAGCATGAGAAGCAGGCTTTCCTGCCCTATCTGGTCGCGACCCCGTTCTTCTTCGTGCTGGGCGCGATGCTGGTCTATTTCGTCGTGTTGCCGATGCTGATCCGCTTCTCGCTCGGCATGCAGCAGGCCGGCAGTGACGAGACCGCACAGATTCAGCTCCTGCCCAAGGTCGGCGAATATCTGTCGCTGATGATGTCGCTGATCTTCGCCTTCGGCATCGCCTTCCAGCTCCCGGTGATCCTGACGCTGCTCGGCCGCATCGGCATCATCACGTCGAAGATGCTGCGCGAGAAGCGCCGCTATTTCATCGTCATCGCCTTCATCATCGCAGCCGTCCTGACCCCGCCTGACGTATTGAGCCAGTGCTCGCTCGCCATACCTTTGCTGGCGCTCTATGAGGGTTCGATCATCTCGGTATCGATGGTGGAGAAGAAGGCCGCGGCTTCGCAGGCTTCGAGCGGGGCTTCGTCCTCGGCCAACCCGGCGGAATAGGGCGCCGTATCCTTGGCTGTCAACTCCCCGCGAAAGCGGGGAATCCAGTACGCCGCGACCTCTCCGTACCCTCGCACTGTCTCTGGAATACTGGATCGCCCGCTTTCGCTTTCGCGGGCGATGACGCCTGTGGTAGTGGGAGGCACGGTGCAAACGGCCAACATGAGCGTTGACGGTTTGCACGCTGCCCCAGGACCACAGCCATGCACGACATCAAGACGATCCGCGACAATCCGCAAGCTTTCGACGCCGGTCTCGCCCGGCGTGGGTTGAAGCCGATGTCGACGTCGCTCCTGGCGATCGACGAGAAGCGACGGGCGGCGATCCTGGCCTCCGAGCAGGCCCAGGCGCGGCGCAACGCGGCCTCCAAGGAGATCGGCGAGGCCAAGAAGGCGAAGGACGAGACGCGCGCGGCCAGGCTGATGGCCGAGGTCGCCGAGCTCAAGACGACGATGCCGGAGCTCGAGGCGGCCGCGAAGGCCGCAGATGAGGAGCTGGCAAAAGAGCTGTCGGCGATCCCCAATCTGCCGCTTGCCGAGGTGCCTGACGGTGTCGACGAGCACGGCAACGTGCAGCACCACGTGTTCGGCAACAAGCGCAACTATGCGTTCACGCCAAAGCTGCATGACGATCTCGGCACCGCGCTCGGCTATATGGATTTCGAGGCGGCGGCAAAGCTTTCCGGCGCGCGCTTCGTCGTGCTGAAAAAGGGGCTCGCGAGGCTTGAGCGGGCGATCGGGCAGTTCATGATCGACCTGCACACCAACGAGCATGGCTACACCGAGATCAACCCGCCGCTCCTGGTGCGCGAACAGACGGCCTACGGGACGGGTAATCTCCCCAAATCTGCCGACGACATGTTTTGTACGCGGGAAGGGTTGTGGTTGATTCCCACCGCGGAAATGCCGCTCACCAATCTCGTTCGCGAATCCATCGTGGACGAGAAGGAGCTGCCAATGCGCCTGACGGCGCTGACGCCGTGTTTCCGGGCGGAAGCAGGGGCGGCGGGGCGCGATACGCGCGGCATGATCCGCCAGCACCAGTTCATCAAGGTGGAGTTGGTGTCGATCACGACGCCAGAGGCCAGCAAGGACGAGCATGAGCGCATGCTCGCCTGTGCCGAGGAGGTGCTGCGGCGGCTCGACCTGCATTACCGGGTGATGACTCTGTGCGCCGGCGACATGGGATTTGCGGCACAGAAAACCTACGACATCGAGGTCTGGATGCCGGGCCAGGGCGAGGGCGGCATGTTTCGCGAGATTTCGAGCTGCTCGGTCTGCGGCGATTTCCAGGCGCGGCGCATGGACGCGCGTTCGCGCGGGCCGGACGGCAAGCCGCGCTTCGTCCATACGCTCAATGGCTCCGGCACCGCGGTTGGCCGTGCGCTGATCGCCGTGATGGAGACCTATCAGCAGGAGGACGGCTCGATTGCCGTGCCGGACGTGCTGCAACCCTACATGGGCGGGCTGAAGGTGGTCGCGCGCGAGTAGGGCGGCATTATTGCCCGCCGGTAACGCGGAAACGTTTGGTTGCGAAGATTGGGCGGCCGGTTATCCTGACGGCCGTCCGACTTCTCCGGCGACCGTTTCATGGCCCTGCACCGCGACATCTTCTGGATCGGCCGACAATGGGCCGTGACCGGCTTCGGCATACAGGCTGTCGACCAGCGGCTGCGCGGCGCGCTCGACATTGAGATCGCGCGGCTTTGGGATGACGATTTCGTGCAAAGCCGGCGCGCCAAGCCCGGGCTCAATCTCGAGGATTTTGACAAGGCACTGACGCTGGCGCGCACGCGCTATCCGCAGGCGCCGGCTCCAGCGCCGGCGAAAGCGGCAATTGAGCTGCCGCCTGCGCCGGCCCCCGCCGCGCTACCGCCAAAACCTGTCCCTCCGGTCGTGCTCGCCTTGCGAGCGGAAGGCCGGCTGGCGCGCTTCCTGCCGCAATGGCGCATCCGCCGCTAGGCGAGAGGTTCGCCGACTGCCGTTGGTAAGTTCCAAATCGCCCGGAAACTCCCGCGGTTCGCCGGTTTGCCTGATCGGCCGTAGACGGATAAGACCTCCTCAGACGTATCCAAGGACTCGATCTGACGCATGCGCATTCTCTGCACCAATGACGATGGCATCCACGCGCCCGGCCTCAAGGTCGTGGAGGAGATCGCTCGCGCCCTGTCCGACGATGTCTGGGTCGTCGCGCCTGAGCTCGACCAGTCCGGCGTCTCACATTCGCTGTCGCTGAACGATCCTTTGCGCCTGCGCGAAGTCGGGCCGCGGCACTTCGCGGTGAGGGGCACGCCGACGGACTGCGTCATCATGGGCGCGCGTCATATCCTGGGCGCGACGCTGCCAGACGTCGTGCTGTCCGGCGTCAACAAGGGTCGCAACGTCGCCGAGGACGTCGTCTATTCCGGCACCATCGCGGGCGCGCTGGAAGGCACCATCCTGGGCCTGCCATCGTTCGCGCTGTCGCAGGAATTCAGCGCCGAGACGCGCGAGCGTCCGCCGTGGGACACCGCGCGCAAGTTCGGACCCGACATCCTGCGCAAGGTGCTCAAGGCCGGCGTGCCCAGGAATACCGTGATCAACGTCAATTTTCCGTCGTGCGCGCCGGAAGAGGTTCTCGGCATCCGCGTGACGCGGCAGGGCAAGCGCAATCTCGGCTTCCTCAGGATCGACGAGCGCCGCGACGGCCGCGGCAATCCCTACTTCTGGATCGGTTTCGAGCGTGCCGCGATGATGGACCTGCCGGAGGACGGCACCGATCTCGCCGCGCTGCGCGAGCGCTACATCTCGGTGACGCCGCTGAAGCTCGATCGCACCGATGAGGCTTTCTCGCAGGCGCTCGGCGAAACGCTGAAATAAGGACGCGTTCGCCGACGCACTGGCCTGATGCTTTCGCGACCGTCCAGCAGAATCTCGAAAACAACCCCATGCAAAGTAGCGGGGGCTATCGGGTGACGATTTCGTATTTTACGAAAATGGATTGACGCGTCGGGCAAATCACCGGCATAATTCCATCATCGCAGCGGATGGGAGCGGCGTTAACCGCCGCGCAGCGCGGACTCGATGGTCTTGCCGAGTGCGTCGAGCTGAAAAGGTTTTTGCAGCGCCGGCCGGTCGCGATACTGCTCGGGCAGGCCGGACGAGCCGTAGCCGGTGGCGAAGATGAAGGGCCGACCCTTGGCCTTGATGACGTCGGCGACCGGCGAGATCACCTTGCCGTTGACGTTGACGTCGAGGATGGCGAAATCGAATTCAGTCGACTGCGCAAGCCGCATCGCCTCGGCAATGTCGCCGGCCTCGGCCGCAACCTTGTAGCCAAGCTCTTCGAGCATGTCTGCGACCATCATCCTGATCATGACCTCGTCCTCGACAAGGAAAACAGAACCGCCCGAAGGCCGTGTCGCAGTCATTCCGTGAGTCCTTGCCCTTCCCATCAAACGTTCGCAGATAAAACCATGCGACGCAACGAGCGTTTGGACGAACCCCGGCCCGGAAATGGCAGCATAACCAATTCCGCGTAAAGCAGATTATGTGGTCAGATGCAGCGAGAGAAGTTTATCATGGGTTCCTGAGCCGGAACAAGAATCCCGCGGCTGCGACGAAGGTCGCACTAACGCTGCAGGTTCGGTCCGGCCGAGATGAAAACGCGACGAAACATTAGCAATGACCTCCAATCAGCATCCGCCGGAAAAAATGATGTTTCAGCTCACGCTGCGACGTCGCGGCATCAGTGACCAGGCAGTGCTGCGTACCATGGAGGAGGTGCCGCGCGATCTGTTCGTCGAGGCGGCCGACCGGGAGGATGCCTACCGCGACAGCGCGCTGCCGATCGCCTGCGGGCAGACCATCAGCCAGCCCTTTGTCGTTGCCTACATGACCGAGCAGCTTCAGTTGCAGAAGCAGAATCGCGTGCTGGAGATCGGCACCGGCTCCGGCTACCAGGCCGCAGTGCTGTCACGGCTTGCCCGGCATGTCCTGACGGTCGAGCGCTATCGCAAACTCGCCGATACGGCGCGCGCCCGGCTGGAGAAGCTCGCCTGCCACAATGTAGAGGTGATGCTGGGCGATGGTCTCGATCTGCCCGCCAATATCGGCCCCTTCGACCGCATCATCGTCACCGCCGCGATGGAACAGATCCCGGACAATCTGATCGCGCGGCTGGAGGTCGGGGGCATCCTGATCGCGCCGGTCGGCCCCCTTCAGGGGGTGCAGACCCTGATCCGCCTGACCCGCACCGAGACCGGAGTCGAGCGCAGGGAACTCGTCGATGTCCGCTTCGTCCCGGCGCTGCCTGGTGTGGCCCGCGAGCTGTAGAATTCCGGATCGGCTGTGCTGCCAACACCTTATTGGGAGGGTTAAGCGGTTATTTACTCGGCGCGTGTTTACTTAAAAGACCAGTTCAGTTGCGTACGAGTGAGTAACCATGTCCGCTCTTGCCGAGTTGCTTTACTCGCGCCGGGTGCCGCAGGTCGCGGTACTGGCGCTGATCTCGTTCGGTTTCGCCGGATGCAGCGCCGATATGTCGTCGCGGCTTTCGCAATCCAACTTCTCCAACCCCTTTGCTTCCCAGGACTCCACGGGAACAGTGCAGCAGGCGCCGCCGCAGCAGCGTGAGCTGCCGCAATATTCACGGCCGCAGACACAACCCGGCTATTATCAATCCCAGCCGTTGCCGCCGCCGGCCGTCGCCGCGCCGCAATCCTATCCCACCGCAGGCGGTGGGGGGGTAGCCGGAGGCGGGCGTGGCATGGGGTCCTATGCGCCACCGGTACAGCCGCATCTTGAAGCCACCGGCACCGTGCCGCCGCGCTCGGTTGCCGCGGCCCGTCCCGCGGGTGCGACCAAGATCATCGTCGGCACCAGCGACACGCTCGACGTGCTCGCCAAGCGCTATCACGTTACTCCGCAGGCGATCCTCGCCGCCAACGGCTACAAGGGCCCGCGCACGCTCTCGCCCGGCCAACAGATCGTCATTCCGCATCCCACGGCTAACGCCGCAGCGCCTGCGCCCGCTATGGCGCCGGTTGCCGCAGCGCCAGTCGCGGCGCCCGCAGCCAAGCCGATTGTGGCCGTCAGCGCGCCGGCCGGCACTCACTTCGTCAATCGTGGCGACACACTCGCCAGCATCGCGCGCAAGAACCACATTCCGGTGGCTGAGCTCGCGCGCGCCAATGGTCTCGATCCGTCCGCCAAGCTCAAGCTCGGCACCAAGCTGACCGTGCCGGGCGGCAAGACTGCGGCCGTTGCCGCGCCGGTTGCCCCCGTTGCGGTGGCTGCCGCGCCCGTCGCCGTCGTCCAGCAGCCTGCCGCGGTCGCAACCGTGCCTGCCACCAAGGTCGCGGCCGCCGCACCGGTGCAGAGCGCGCGGCTGGCGCAAGCCACCGCCAACGTCGAAGAGAAGTCCGCCGAGACGCCGGCAAAAGCCGCGGACGCCACAGGCGCGCTGCCGACCTTCCGCTGGCCGGTGCGCGGCAAGGTGATCACGAGCTACGGCGCCAAGACCAACGGCAAGTCGAATGACGGCATCAATCTCGCGGTACCCGAAGGCACGCCGGTCAAGGCGGCCGAAGACGGCGTCGTTGCCTATTCCGGCAACGAGCTGAAAGGTTACGGCAATTTGGTCCTGGTTCGGCACTCCAACGGCTACGTCACCGCATATGCCCATGCGAGTGAGCTGCTGGTGAAGCGCGGCGATACCATCAAGCGCGGCCAGGTCATTGCCAAGTCGGGGCAATCCGGTGAGGTGGCGTCGCCGCAGCTCCACTTCGAGATCCGCAAGGGATCGAACCCGGTTGACCCGCTTCAATTCCTCAATGGGGCGTGAGGCCTACTTGGCCTCCGCAGGGACGGTGTCGTCGCCCGGCTTGACCGGGCGACGCAGTACGCCGCAGCGGTTGTGCTGAACTCGATGTCTCTGGAATACTTGTATGGGCTTGGTCAAGGATGAGTGGTTGTTAGATCATTTCAGATCATCTCCTTGTTCGAA
>NZ_JBANBK010000088.1:0-34547 GCF_053572325.1 Bradyrhizobium sp. UFLA05-112
CGCTCGAGTTCATGGATCATCTGGGCATGCCGATGCGCGAGGGCGTCAACTTCGTGCACAATGCGCTGGTCGGCATCAACGCGCGCAACCGCATCAAGATCGGCGCGTCGGGCAAGGTTGCGACTGCCTTCGACATGGCGCGAGCCATGGCGATCGGCGCCGACTGGTGCAATTCGGCGCGTGGCTTCATGTTCTCGCTCGGCTGCATCCAGTCCCTGAGCTGCCACACCGACCGCTGCCCGACCGGCGTTGCCACGCAGGACCCGACGCGTGCGCGTGCGCTCTACGTGCCGCTCAAGATCGACCGCGTCCATAACTATCACCATGCGACGCTGCACTCGCTGTCCGAGCTGATCGCCGCAGCGGGCCTCGAGCATCCGCAGGAGTTGCGCCCGATCCACTTCACCCAGCGCACCTCGACCACCGAGGTGAAGTCGTTCGCGCAGCTCTATCCGGCGCTGCGGCCGGGGGAGCTGCTCGAAGGCACCGAGGACCCCCGCTTCCGCGATGCCTGGCGGATGGCACGGGCGGATTCGTTCCAGCCGGTTCCGTGAGGGCCCGCTTCGCGGGTCGGCGCGTTGCAACTCCCACGCACGATCTGCATTGCCCTCGATCGAGCGGAGGCGATCATGAGAACGGCGAGCGTGGCCGCGTTACTCTGGCTTGCGCTATCGTCCCTGGCGATGGCGCAAGGCGGAGGATATCCCGCAAGCCCGTCGCACGCCGTCGTCGGCGCGAGCCCGGACGGCACCCCGCGTTACGGCCGCGAGCCGCGCAAGGAGGAGGGTGCATCATCGGATACCGTGGGCCGTGGCGGCGATAGCAACAGTGAGCGGGATCGAGCGCTCGACGCGAGCAACAGCGACGACGGCAACGAGAGACGCAACGGCCATTCTCAGAAGCGCGAGAAGTGAATCTGTAGTTATGGGTTTCGGGCTCGCGCGGCCCGGGATGACGACTGGAAATTAGCGCGCGCAGCTCAAGTCGCCTGCTCGCTTTTCCGGCTCGCAAGGATCTTGTCGATCCGCCGGCCGTCGAGATCGACGACTTCGAGATGCCAGCCGCCGAGGTCGAAGGCGTCGCCCACATTCGGCAGCACGTTGAAATGTTGCAGCACGAGGCCGGCCACGGTGTTGTAGCGATGATGCGGCGGCAGCTCGAAGCCGAGCAGCTCACCGAATTCGTCGACCGGCATCCAGCCCGAGATCAGCAGCGAACCGTCCGCGCGCGTGACGTAGGCCGGCTCCGGCGGGCCTTCCTCGGAATGGAACGCGCCGACGATGGATTCCAGAATATCGGCCGCGGTGACCACGCCTTCGAAGGCGCCGTATTCGTCGTAGACGAGGCCAACATGCACCGGCGCTGCCTTCAGGATCGCCAGCACGTCGCGCGCATCGGCGGAGGCGGGAATCACGGGCGCGTCGCGCACCAGCGCGCGCAGATCGGGCGTGCGCTCGTTCAAATAGGCGACGAGCAGGTCCTTGGCCTGGAGCACGCCGATCGGCTTGTCACGGTCGCCGTCGGAGACGGGAAAGCGCGAATGCGGGCTTTTCGACATGATCTCGCGGATCGTCTCCGGCGCATCGGTGAGATCGATCTCGTCGACCTCCGTGCGCGGCGTCATGACGGCGCCGACCGGGCGGTCGCCGAGCCGCATCACACCCGCGATCATCTCCCTCTCGCCGGGCTCGAGCACGCCGGCGCTTTCGGCCTCGCTGACGAGGTGATGGATCTCGTCCTCAGAAACCTTTTCCTCCGCCTTGCCGCCGCGGCCGAGCAGCGTCAGGATCAGCTTGCCGGAGAGATCGAGCAGGATCACCAGCGGAAGCGAGATCTTCGCGAGCCAGTCCATCACCGGCGCGACCTTGACCGCAATGCTTTCGGGATCGCGCAACGCCACCTGCTTGGGTACCAGCTCGCCCACGATCAGCGTCGCGTAGGTGATGAGGGTCACGACGATGCCGACGCCGACGATGTCGGCAATCCCCGCCGACAGGCCGAGTTCGACCAGCCATTGCGACAGCCGCTGTCCGAGCGTCGCGCCCGAGAACGCGCCTGACAGCACGCCAACCAGCGTGATCCCGATCTGCACCGTCGAGAGAAACTTTCCGGGATCGGACGCCAGCGCCAGCGCGCGCTCGGCACCGCGCACGCCCTTGGCGGCAAGCATCGACAGGCGGGCCGGGCGCGACGAGACGACCGCCAGCTCGGACATCGACAGAAGGCCGTTGACGACGATGAGGCAAACGACGATGGCGAGTTCAAGCGAAAGCATCGATGTTCCAGGTTAGGCATGCGGCCACTACCTCGTCATATAGGCATTCGGCGGGCGAATGCCCGGGAATTCTATCGCATCCTCGCGTTGCAGCGGCATTGAACAGCTACGACCTGGCACACTCCGCGGAACTACGGTTGTTGCGGGGGTGTTTACTTAACGGCGCCTTAGTGTCTCCCGGCTAGTTTTCCCGCCATTAACGGTAATGCTTGTGGGGATCGGGATGCGGATCGGAAGGCTCTTCGCACTGTCGATGCTGTCGGTGACAGTCTTCGCGGTCATCCTCGGCGCCGAGGTGCTGGTGCCCCAGACACGCGTCTATGCCGACCGTTCCCAGGCCATCAAGGCCGTCGATGCCTTTGGCGCCATCCTCGTGGTCAGCCAGTACGTCGTCGGCTATCGCGCCCCCTACATCACGCCGATCTTCCAGGAAGCTCCTGCGACTCCGGCCCAACTCGAGGCCACCGCGAAAGCCGCGAAGGCTGCGGATACGGCGTTCGAGAATGCAAGGCGGGCGATCATTGCTCTGGATGATGGCGCCGCGCTGGTCGAGACTCTCGACCGGGCCGCGAGCCGCTTGAAAGAAATCCGCGCGGCGGCGGACCGCGCCATGAGTGTCCCCCTCAGCGCGCGCGACGGCGCCGCCATCAAGGGCTTCCTGCCCGGCGTCGCCGATGTGATCAACGCCATCGAACCGATCATGAACCGGCTCGAGGCGAAGGTGGTGAGCGCCGACTCCTCGCTCGCGGCGCTGCTGAACGTGGCCCGCACGGCGCAGGATTTGCGCGTCTCGGCCGGTAGCCGTGCCGCCACGCTGTCGCCCGCGATCAGCGCCCACCGCCCGCTGACGGTGGCCGAATTCTCCCTGATGGACCGCGTGCAGGGACGCGTGGAGGCGGACCGCGAGCGCATTGAGGCCGGCATCGATCAACTCGGAAATCCGCCCCGCATCGCCAAGGCGTTCAGGGACGCAACCGAATCCTATTTCGGGCGCGCGGCTCTCGCGGTCGAGAAGGCGATGCCCGCGGCGCGGAGCGACGGCAAGTACGGCCTCAGCACCGATGAGCTGGCGGATGCCATCGTGCCGGCCATCCAGATGTTTTTCGGCGTGCGAGATGCCGCGCTGGCGGAGGCGGCCGACCGCGCCTCGGCGGTCCGTGACGGTGCGCTGGCGATGCTGGCGCTCGCCGGCATCGCGGTGCTGGTGCTGCTCGGCATGCTCGCCGGCGTGACCGTGATGCTGCGCAGCCGCGTGGTGAGGCCACTTGCGGAGCTTGCGGAAGTGATCGGCGCTCTCGCCGCCGGCAAGCACGCGGTCGAGATTCCCGCGAGCGGGCGCCAGGACGAGATCGGCCAGGTGGCCGGCTCGCTCCAGCACTTCAAGGATTCGCTGATGGCCAAGGCCGCCGCCGACGAGGCGGCCGGCGTCGAATCGGAGGCGAAGCTCAAGCGCGGCCAGCGCGTGGATCAGATCGCCCGCGAGTTCGAAGCCCTGATCGGTGACGTCGTCAACACCGTCTCGTCGGCTTCAACCGAGCTGGAAGCATCGGCCGGAACGCTGACGCGGACAGCCGAGCAGTCGGAGCAGGTGACGGCGACCGTCGCGGCCGCATCCGAGCAGGCTTCCACCAACGTGCAGACCGTCGCTGCTGCGGCCGAGGAGATGGCCTCCTCGGTCGACGAGATCAGCCGTCAGGTCCAGGATTCCGCCCGCATCGCCAGCGAGGCGGTACGGCAGGCCGAGCAGACCAACGGTCATGTCGGCGAGCTCGCCAAGGCTGCCGGCCGCATCGGCGACGTCGTCGAGCTGATCAGCCAGATCGCAGGCCAGACCAATCTTCTGGCGCTCAATGCCACGATCGAAGCGGCGCGCGCCGGCGAGGCCGGGCGCGGCTTCGCGGTCGTCGCATCCGAGGTCAAGGCGCTGGCCGAGCAGACCGCAAAAGCGACCGGCGAGATCAGCCAGCAGATCGCCGGCATCCAGTCCGCGACGCAGGATTCCGTCGGCGCCATCAAGGCGATCGGCGACACCATCACCCGCATGTCCGAGATCGCCTCCGCCATCGCCTCGGCGATCGAGGAGCAGGGCGCCGCAACGCGCGAAATATCCCGCAACGTGCAGCAGGCGGCGCGCGGCACCCAGCAAGTCTCCGTCAACATCGTCGACGTGCAGCACGGCGCAAGCCAGACCGGATCGGCCTCCGCCAACGTGCTCGCGGCAGCGAAGTCGCTCTCGGGCGAGAGCGGCCGCCTCAAGGTCGAGGTCGGCAAATTCCTCGATGCGATCCGGGCGGCGTAACGGCACGTTTGCGATTGTTGCGAAATCGCGGTGCCGGGCGGCGCGCCCGCATCGCGGAGGTCGCCGAGATCGATCTCAACGACGCGCCCGAGGTGCGTCCAGGTTGCTCAGGCGAGCGCGCTTTCCTGCGCCGGCGTGGATTTTCGGGGCCAAGTTTCTGGGAACTCGTTTAGCCGGCGTTAATGATGCCTTCTCAATGTGGCACATCCGGTGCGGTTTCAGACCATGTCTATGTGTTGCGCGTAAACCTTGATTAACAGGGGCGTATCCATATTCGCCCGTGTCGAGCGCGCGATCGGCGGAGGAGATCTGACCGTCTCCTCCGATCGACAACATTTCAGGAAAGTGCTTTCGCCGCAGCGACGGCAATAGGATGAAGATCATGCTCCGCCGCTCAGTTCTTCGTTTCGCGAGAGATCGGAAGGCCAATATCGCCGTGATCACCGCGCTCGCGATGGTTCCCATCGTCTTTCTGCTCGGCATGACGCTCGATTTCACGCAGGCGCTACGCAAGAAGGCGCAGTTGGACGCCGCTGCCGACGCAGCCGCAATCGCAGCCGTCAGGCCGGCCATGCTGATGCAAACTAGTACGGTGGCTAGTGCCACCGCCTCGGCCATCTTTATGTCGACGGCGAACAGTCTTGCGCCGGGGTTGACCACGACACCGACGCCGACGATTACCGTCACTGACGTAGGACTTAAGCGCACCGTCAGTGTTTCGTATAGCACCGCATCCATCAACAATTTTCCCGCGGTGCTCATGAACACTGCGTCGTGGCCGATCAACGGCTCGGCGACAGCGCAGGCGGCGAGCGCGCCCAACATGAATTTCTATCTGCTGATGGACGACTCGCCATCCATGGGGATCGGCGCGACCACGGCCGACATCAGCAATCTCATCACCTACACCGCTTCCAAGTACCAGTCAGCAAAAGCCTCGCAGAATTGCGGCTTTGCCTGTCATCAAACCAATATCGCTCACGACGGCGGGACCCAGGATAACCTCGCGATCGCACGATTCAGGAATATCACCCTGCGGATCGATCTCGTGACAAGTGCCGTCAATCAGTTGCTCAATACATGGTCGAACTGCCCGCAGTCTGGTGTTTCGGGGGGCGTCATGCAGTGCATGTCGGCCCTGAACAACACCACGTATAACGCGGCGCTCTATACGTTCGACTTGGGTTTGAACGCACTGGCGACGCTGACCACCCCGACATTGGCTGGAGCCCAGGTTTCCAACATTGCGCTGATGCCGGTCGCCTACCAGAACTGCGTCGTTACGACAACGAACTGCAAGACCGACAATGGCACGGATATCGCCGGCGCGCTCACCAACCTCAACAAAATCATGCCTACGCCCGGCCTCGGCAGCAACGCGTCAGGAGATACGCCGCAGGAGGTGGTCTTCCTTGTCACCGACGGCGTCGAGGACAAGATCGTCTCGGGCGCTTCAGCTTGCCCCAACGCGAGCCTCGCCTCCAACAATCGATGCCAGCAGCCGCTCGACACGACGATATGCACGACCATCAAGAACAAGGGCATTAAGATCGCTATCCTCTACACGGAGTACCTGCAACTCATCGCCAGTGCCTCCACCGGTATCCAGACAACAGATTCCTGGTACATGAGCTGGATAGACAAGTACGACCAGCCTGATCCCTCAACCGGCACGATCGCACTAAACCTCCAAGCGTGCGCCTCGCCTGGCTTCTACTCCCACGTCAAAACCGGCGGCGATATCAAGCAGGCGCTGACGGACCTGTTCATCAAGGTCGCCTCAAGTACCGCCAGCCTCACGCAGTAAGAAAGCGCCATGGTCCAGTTGGAAACCACACCAGGGAAAAGGCGCCGCAATCGTTTCGGCGCCTTTGTCAGGGACAACGAAGGCGCCACGGCGGTCGAGTTCGCGCTGATTGCCACGCCGTTTCTCGCCATCCTCGCTGCCCTCATCCAGACGTTCCTGCTTTTCTTTGCGCAGTCGATCCTCGAAAATGCCGTCCGGCAATCGGCCCGCCAAATTCTGACAGGGCAGGTGCAGACGCAGGATGCGAGCATGACATCGGCCGCAGCCGCGGCCGCATTTAAAAATACCGTCTGCAACAACGCCAAAGTCCTTTTCACCTGTAGTAGCACTGGCGGCCTGATGGTCGACGTCCAGGTCGCCAACAACTGGTCCTCGGCCAATGTCGGCATGCCGACGCTGACCTACAACAGCGATGGGACTGTCGCCAACACCTGGCAATTCAATCCGGGAACTGCGGGCGATATCGTTGTTGTCCGCGTGATGTATCTCTGGCCGATTTTCTTCGGGCCGATCGCTTTCAACATGGCAAACCAGACCAACGGCTCCCGGCTGATCATGGCAACCGCCGCTTTTCAGAACGAGCCTGCCACTCCCTAGAGGTATCAGCCTATGACCAGCCTGTCATTTCGCTTAAGGAAGTTCTCCACCAACGCCGATGCCGTGGCAGCGACAGAGTTCGCGATCGTGGTGCCGTTCATGCTGGTGCTGTTGGTCGGCGGCGTCGAACTCGCGAACGGAATGGCGATCAACGTCAAGGTCAGCGCGACGGCTCACTCCGTGGCCGACATGGTTACGCAGAACACGTCGCTCAGCACGACCTCGATGCAGAACATACTCACCGGAGCGACCTCCATCATTGCACCGTATTCCGTCAATGGCAGCAGCGGCAGCGCGATCCTGTCCGTCACCGTGTCCGAAGTCTCCAGCGATGCCAATGGCAACCTGACCCTTCGATGGAGTCAGTCGTACAACGGAACAACCTTCACACAGGGAAGGACCAATTTGACGGGCTTGACAGTGCCCACGTCGCTCAACGGAACGGTCGGCAACGCAAACAATCCGAACAACCAAAACGACCAGGTTTCGTTCATTGTGAGCGAGGTCTCGTACGCCTATACACCCAATCTCGGGTTTACGATCAGCGGGACCGTAAATCTTCAGGACACATTTTGGAAGTTTCCGCGCTGTTCAACGAACAGTCCCTCGAACTCGACTGGTCCTGCCTACTATGACGTCAAGTACACCAGCTCGACGACCACGTGTACCTGCCTCCAGCACTTGCAGTATAAGACCTGCTAGTTTGGCTCTGCGAGAAGCAGCGGCGGCGTACGCCACCTCCCGGTGAAGGGCGGCGGCCTCACGACCATCTCAGAACTCGCCGTGCAGCCGTCCTGAAAACACCGACACCGGCCCGCGATCGGCATTGTAGGCGGGGTTGACGATGAGCTGGTAGTCGGCGGTGAAGGTCAGGTTCTTGTTCAGCGCGTAGGCGTAGTAGGTTTCGAGGATGCGCTCGTTGCGATAGTTGAGCGCGCCGTCGCCGACGAGCACGCCGAGACCGCCAGCGGCGAGGAAGTCGCGATAGTCCTGCGACAGGCCATTGATGGCGCCGCCGATGCCGATCACGTCGTCGGGCCGGCCCCATTTCGTGCCCTTGATCGAGAGCCCGCCCGACAGGCTGCGATTGATGTCGGTGAAGGCGAGGGTCTCGGTCTTGCCGTCGTTCCAGCTCCAGCGGCCGAACAGCCCGACATCATCCGTGATCGCCTGCTCGAGGTTGACGACATAGCCGACCTTGAGGCGACCGCGCCGGGTCTGCGTGATGTCGAGGTTGAGCGCAGGATTGTCCAGCGTCTCGCGGAAGCTGCCCATATTGGCGCTGTCGACCCAGCCCATGGTCCTGAGCTTGCCGGGCTGGCCGAACAGCGAGTAGCGCGTCTCGAGCTCGATGACGTACTGGCCACGCTCGGGGATATTGGTATCGAAATGGTTCGCGTTCGATTCCGCGACCATCAGGAAATAGCCGCCGCGCAGCGCCCATTGCTTTTGATTGAGCTCGGCGGTGACGCCGTAGGTGAGGCCGACCTTGTCGGCGGCATAGTCGAAGGCACCCGGTGCCCAGATCGACCAGTTCATGAAATCCTTGCGCGTGTCCTTGGCGTAGGCATTGCCGTCGAACACGTCGACCACTGCGAATTTGCCGGCCTGCAGCGTGAGGCGGGAGACGTCGACCTTCTGTCCGAGCTGCAACTGGCCGCTCGCAAGCTCCTCCTGCTCGCCGCCGAAGCCAAACGTCTGGCGCAGAAACAGGCGCGAGGTGTTGTAGTGCGGGTAGGGAAAGTTCGACTTCTGCGCCTCGCCATTCGGGAAGCCCGCGGCGCCGACCGTGTCGTTCAGTCCAAATCCCTGGAGCAGCTCCGGGTTGTAATAGACCTCGCCGCCGTCCCACAGTCGCGCGTTCAGGAACAGGCTGTTGCTCCAGGTCGCCTTGGCCTGTGCCGAGGGAGACAGAGAGTTCGGCCCGCTGTAGAGCGCGGGGAATGACGGATAGCCTTGCGGAAGATACGTGCTCTGGCCGTGAATCTCCCAGCGATCGGATTCGGTATCCGTGAGCGATGTCTTGGGATCGTAGCCCGGCATGCCCGGCCAATCGACCTTGCGGTTGAGGCCAAGCCTGATCGACTGGAAGTCGAGCGATGAGGATGTGTACTGGGCTCCGGATGAGAAGCCGATATTGGCGCCGTCAAAGCGACTGTAGAGATATTCGAGCCGCGCGCTCCAATGTGGCGCGAAGCCATATTCGACGCCGGCACCCGCGATCCAGCCCGGCCTCGTGTTCAGGACCTTCTGGGTATCACCCGCGGCCGGCGTGTCGAAATAGCGTTCGCCCATCCAGGCAAAGCCGCCGGTGGCATAGACGAGCCACGGACCGCTCGCATAGCCGACCCGGCCGCGCAGGCTTGCCGTGTAGTCCCATTGCTGCGTCACTGCGTTGACGGGTGTTGCGAGCGAGGAGACAATCGAGTTGGAGGTGATGTAGTTGGGAAACGAAAAATCGCCTTCGACGCCGAGCAGAAGACCGGAGTTGAGCCGATAGTTGTAGCCGGCCTGCACGCCACCGACCATGCCGCTGAAGACACCATTGCCGCCGATCGCGGTGCCGTCGTTCAGGGCGAAGGCGGACGAGCCGCGGCCGTAGCCGGCATGCGCGCCGATATAGAACCCGGTCCAGTCATAGACGGCCTTGAGCGCAGGCGCCTTGAGCGGCAGATCGGCCGCCTGGCCGGCAGCGGGGAGCGCCAGCACGCCGCAGGCGATCGCGGCGGCCGTGCGCAACAACCGGTGTCGGTGACCTCTCAACGTCAAAGCACACGCCCCTAATTTGCCCCACGCCCCGATATCCCTGCCGATTCGTGGCGATCCTGTCATCAGGTCCTTCTCGTCCACTCGATCGGACGAGATGATCGCGGTGCGTCGCGATTTCTTCCCAAGTCCCTGTACCTGTTGCGAACCTTATTGCGAATAATTCTCAATAGCAACAAGTGCGGAATGTCGCAGACGATGGTTCGCATCCTTGTGTGACGGGACTGCAACAAAAACTCCGCCGCCAAAAAAGGATGACCCCGCCCGGGGGGACAACCGGACGGGGTCGGGGGCACGACACGGGGTGGATGAGGCGCCCGTGTCGGACGCAGGACCCACTCAGGGATCGGGCCTCAGATAGGTGAGATCAGTAGCAAGTGCGGACGCGGCCGACGTAGTGGCCGAAGGCGTCATACTGGGCGACCCAGCCGCAGCGGTGATAGCCGTAGTAATAGGGGTCGTTGCTGGCGGCGATTGCAGTGCCGACGATGGCGGCGGTGGCGATGCCGGCGCCGACGCCCCAGCCCCAGCCGAGCGGCTTGGCCTCGGCCGACGAGGTGGTGGTGGCGACGCTCGCAGTGATGGTCAGTGCAGCGAGGGCAGCAGCGGCAATCTTGGTCTTGATCGACATTTCAAACTCCATCCGGGGTGAGGCGGTCCGTTGTGGCCCGCGTGCCCAGTTGGACGGAGGCTTGCGCGTTCGGGTTCGAAACGCGCCAAGTCGACCTCGGAAGTCGCTAGGTAACTAAGCAATTTCAAAGGGATGTGGAGTAGGTGAGGGGGCCTGACGCGAGCCTCTTCACGTCGAAGTTATCGATCTCGGCGAGCAACTCGCAGAAGGCCCGCGCGCCCCGGTCGACGAGCTGTTCGCCTTTCTCCGCAGAGGCCAGTGTCGCGTTGCCGACGGCGCCGCTCAGGTGCAGGTCCTGCGCCTGCCAGGCGAACGGTGCGGGCCGCTGTGTCGACAGCCAGCGATATTGCTGCTCCATCGCGATGCTGCTGGAAGCAAAATCCGCGATCGCGTCCTTGCGCACCTCGGACGGATAGCGCGCCAGCATGATTGAGGTCTCGACCGCGCCGCCATGGATGCCGTGGCGCACTTCTTCGGCGGGAAACAATTGCTCCGCGCCGGAAAGCCGCGACCAAGACGTCGTCACCACGAACAATTTCTGATGCGCGCGCAGATCCTGCGCCACCAGCATCATCGCCGCGCTGTTGCCGCCATGGCTGGTGACGATGACGAGTTTTCGCAGGCCCGCGCGCGCGACATCCTCGCCGATTCCCGTCCACCTCTTCAGCGCCACTTCGGTCGGCAGCGTCTGCGTGCCCGGATAGTCGATGTGCTCGGTGGAGATTCCGATCCGCTCGACCCCGAGAAACGTGACAGGAAGGTTTTCGGGCGCAAGCGCGCGCACTCGCGCAAGATATGCCTCGGCGATCAGCACATCCGTCTCGAGCGGCAGATGCGGCCCATGCTGCTCGGTCGCCGCCAGCGGCAAGACCGCGATCCAGCGCGCCGGTTCCGCGGGCTCAATCTCGCTCCAGCGGATGTCGGTCCAGTCGCGGGAAGGTCTCATCGTGGTTTCTTTGCGTGAATTTGTAACGTAGTTTGCGGGCCTGAAGGGGACGTGGCCCGACCGGCTGCGTCCCCGAAATTCTTGTGTTTTATCATGGTCCAGAACGATCGACGGAGTCCAATCATGCGCCCCATCCATCTGCAGCGAGCGTTAACGGCAGGCTTGATGGCCGCATGCATGTCGATCCTGCCGGCGCGGGCCGAGACCCTGGATAAGGTCTCCTTCGGCACCAACTGGGTCGCCGAGGCCGAGCATGGCGGCTTCTTCCAGGCGGTCGCCGACGGCACCTACAAGCGCTATGGGCTCGACGTCACCATCGTGCCGGGCGGGCCCAACGAGAACAACCGGATGCTCCTGATCGCGGGCAAGATCGATTTCTTCATGGCCGCCAACACGCTGATGTCGTTCGACGCCGTCACCAACAACGTGCCCGTCGTGACGATCGCCGCGATCTTCCAGAAGGATCCGCAGGTGATGCTGACGCAGCCGGACGCCAAGGTAGGCAAGATCGAGGATCTGAAGCCGCTGACGCTGTTCGTCTCCAAGGAGGGCATGACCAGCTATTTCCAGTGGCTGAAGTCCGAATACGGCTTCAGCGAGAAGAACGTCCGGCCCTACAATTTCAATCCGCAGCCCTTCATCGCCAATCCCAAGAGCGCGATGCAGGGTTATGTGACGTCGGAGCCCTTTGCGGTGGAGAAGGCTGCGGGCTTCAAGCCCAACGTGCTGCTGCTCGCCGATTCCGGCTTCAACACCTATTCGACCCTGATCGAGACCCGCCGCGAGATCGTCGAGAAGAAGCCGGACCTCGTGCAGCGCTTCGTCGATGCCTCGATCGTCGGCTGGTACAACTACATCTATGGCGACAATTCCGCCGGCAACGCCATGATCAAGAAGCTCAACCCGGAAATGACCGACGAGCTGCTCGCCTATTCCGTCGCCAAGATGAAGGAGTACGGTATCGTCGATTCCGGCGAATCCCTGAAGAACGGCATCGGCGCCATGAGCGACGAGCGCTACACCTCTTTCTTCGACAAGATGGTCAAGGCCGGCGTGGTGCGCTCCGACATCGACTATCGCAAGTCCTACACGCTGCGCTTCGTCAACAAGGGCGTCGGCGTCGAGCTGCGTCCGAGCAAGCCGTAGCCGATGCGGCGATATGATCAAGATGCGCCCGCATCGTTCACCTCTCCCATAGGGAGAGGTCGGATCGCATCGCTAGATTCGATCCGGGTGAGGGGTTACGCTCTCTCGTGGGACCCCCTCGCCCGCGCCTGCGGCGCGACCTCTCCCCGTTGGGGAGAGGTGGAAATCGCGGCGCAGCCAGACCAAACAACAGCCGCCTGCCAATGATAGAGCGCACAGCTTCGTCCGGGGGCGATGTCGGGCTGACGGCGCTGGCCGTCAGTCTGCGCGGCGTGACGAAGGCCTATGACACCGGCGTGATGGCGCTCGGGCCGTTCGACCTTGCCGTGCGCAAGGGCGAGTTCATCTCCCTGCTCGGGCCGTCCGGCTGCGGCAAGTCGACGGCGCTGCGCCTGATTGCGGGCTTGAGCGCGCCGAGCGCGGGAACGGTGCGGGTCTCGCGCCATGAGGATGTGGCGCGGCCGGGCCATGCCATCGGTTTCGTGTTCCAGGAGCCGACGCTGATGCCGTGGACGAGCGTGCGGGAGAATGTGCGGCTGCCGCTGAAGCTTGCGGGCGTCGCCAGGGCCGAGGCGAACGCGCGCGTGGACGAGGCTCTTGCCAGTGTGGGCCTTGCCGATTTCGCCGATGCATTCCCACGCGAGCTTTCCGGCGGCATGAAGATGCGGGTCTCGCTGGCGCGCGCGCTCGTCACGGATCCCGATATCCTCTTGATGGACGAGCCGTTCGCGGCGCTCGACGAGATCACGCGCTTTCGCCTCAACAACGATCTGCTCGCGCTGTGGCGGCGCCTGCGCAAGACGGTCATCTTCGTCACCCATTCGGTGTTCGAATCCGTCTATCTCTCCCAGCGGGTCGTGGTGATGACGGCGCGGCCGGGCCGTATCCAGGCCGATATCCGGATCGAGACCATCGAGCCGCGCGGAGAAGAGTTTCGCACCTCTGCCGGCTATGCCGATTATTGCCGCAAGGTGTCGAGCGCGCTCGCGCCGTCCTATTCCGGGCAGTCGGTGCTATGAGCGCAGAGCCCGTCGTCCCGGCAAAGCCTGAGAATGGTGCCTTGCGCGCCGCGCGCTTTGCGCTTCCCCTCGTCGTCTTCGCGGCAGGCCTCATCGCCTGGGAGCTCGTGGTCCGCATCAAGCAGATACCGCCTTATGTGCTGCCGGCGCCCTCGGCCGTGTTCCTGACCCTCATCAAGGACTGGGCGGTGCTGTCGCAATCGCTTCTCACCACCTTGCTCACCACGCTCGAGGGTTTCATCGCGGCCAGCCTCGGCGGCATCGCGCTGGCGCTGCTGTTCAACCAGTCGAAATGGGTGGAATATTCGCTGTTCCCCTATGCGGTCGTCCTCCAGGTGACGCCGGTGATCGCGATCGCGCCGCTGCTGCTGATCTATCTCGACCAGGAAACCGCCGTCGTGGTCTGCGCCTTCATCGTCGCGTTCTTCCCGGTCCTCGCCAACACCACGCTCGGGCTGAATTCGGTCGACCGCAATCTCGCCGGCCTGTTCCAGCTCTATGGCGCCTCGAAGCCGCAAACCCTGCGTTTTCTCAAATTGCCCTCGGCCTTGCCCTATATCCTCGGCGGCCTGCGCATTGCCGGTGGCCTGTCGCTGATCGGCGCCGTTGTCGCCGAGATCGCGGCGGGAACGGCCGGGGCCGGATCGGGCCTTGCCTACCGGATCGCCGAATCCGGCTATCGTCTCAACATACCTCGCATGTTCGCGGCGCTGCTTTTGCTGTCGCTTGCCGGGATTGTCATCTATGGGGTGCTGGCGCTAATTTCCCACCTCATTTTACGGCGCTGGCATGAAAGCGCCCTTGGAAAGGAAAGCTGATGGCGGCCGCTTCGATTTCGTCCGAGAAGATCGATCTTCTGATCTATGGGCCGGTGCGGCCGATTCTCGAAAACGGCTTCTCAGACCATTTCGTCGTGCACAAGGCGGAGACGCGGGCCGACCTCGAGCGCCTGACGCCTGCCGTCCGCGAAAAAATCCGCGGCATCGCCGTGACCTATCACACCGTGCGGGCCGACAAGGAGTCGCTGTCGCATTTCCCGAAGCTGGAGATCGTGGCGAATTTTGGCGTCGGCTACGATCACGTCGACACGGCTTATGCGCGCGAGCACAATATTGTCGTCACCAATACGCCGGACGTTCTGACGGAAGAGGTTGCCGACGTCGCGATGGGCCTTCTGCTTGCCACCTTGCGCGAATTCATCCCGGCCGACCGCTATGTACGCTCCGGCCTCTGGACGACCCAGAACTATCCGTTGAGCGTCGGCTCGCTGCGCGACCGCAAGGTCGGCATCGTCGGCATGGGCCGGATCGGTCAGGCGATCGCGCGCCGGATCGAAGCCTCGCTGGTGCCGGTCGTTTACCACTCGCGCAATCCATCCAAGGATGTTTCCTACCAGCACTATCCCGATCTGATCGAGATGGCGAAGGCGGTGGACACGCTCATCGTCATCGTGCCCGGCGGGGCCGGCACCAACAAGATGATCAACGCCGAGGTCCTCAAGGCGCTCGGTCCGCGCGGCGTGCTGGTCAACGTCGCGCGCGGCTCCGTCGTCGACGAGCCTGCGCTGGTCCAGGCGTTGAAATCCAGGACTATCCTCGCCGCCGGTCTCGACGTGTTCGCTGCCGAGCCGAACGTGCCGGATGAGCTCAAGACCATGCAGAATGTCATTCTGCTGCCACATATCGGATCGGCATCCGTGGTAACGCGGAACGCGATGGACCAGCTCGTGGTCGACAATCTCAAGACCTGGTTTGCCGGCAAGCCGCCGATCACGCCGGTCCCGGAAACTCCGGTGAAGAGTCGCGGATGACACATCTTCGGGTCGGTGCGTGGGCAATCGTCGCGGCGCTCGTCGCCGTGACCGGTGTTGCGCAGGCGCAGGATACGACGACCCTGAAGAAGGACATGGTCGGGCAGTGGGAGCTGTCCACCACCGAGCGCAGCAAGACCTGCGTGGTGACGCTGAAGGGTGACGGGGCTGGCCAGGCCTCCAAGCTCGAGTTGGAGCCGGCCTGCAAGACCGCGCTGCCTTTCACCAAGGACATCACGGCCTGGAGCATCAAGGGCCTCGACATCGTACGGCTCCAGGATGCCACCGGCGAATCTGTGATCGACTTCACCGAGGTCGAGGCCGGCATCTTCGAGGGCTTGCGGCAGGGCGAGGGTGTCTACATCCTGCAAAATCTCGCCGCCGCCCGCTCGATGGCCAAGTCGATGGATCAGATGATCGGCGACTGGTCCATGGTGCGCGGCAATGGCCAGCCGGTCTGCACGCTCGTGCTGACCAACACCGAAGCCGGCCCCGACAATTTCCAGGTCTTCCTCAAGTCGAAATGCGACGCCGAGATCGCGCAGTTCAACCCGACGCAGTGGCGGCTCGAGCGCGGCCAGATCATCCTGATGTCGAAGGCCGGCGAAGCCTGGCAGTTCGAGGCCGACGACAACGCGCAATGGCGCCGCGTGCCCGATACCGCTGATCCCCTGATCCTGCTGCGGCAATAGCGGAACTGACCGGCCTGCGTGGCCGTTGGCAATCCAACAGAATTGTCGAGGGAGCCCCCGCGATGGCCAAACGCGTGCTCGCGATCGGCATCGAGCCCGGCAGCGCGGATTACAGCGCGTTCCCGCAGCTCACGCCCGAGCTCGTGCGCAACTATGTCGACGCACAGCTGCTGCGGCTCACTGACCTCGGCTATGAGGTCACGAGCTGCCTGATCGATCTCGACGAGACGGCGGAGGCGGTGGTCACGTCGGCCCTGCGCGAAGCGAGCTTCGACTGCGTGGTGATCGGCGCCGGACTGCGCGAGCCGAAGGAGCGCCTGCTATTATTCGAAAAGGTGCTCAACCTCGTGCACCATCTCGCGCCGAACGCTGCGATCTGCTTCAACACCAACCCGAGCGACACGGCCGAGGCCGTGCAGCGCTGGATCGCGCCGTGACGGCGGGCGGCCTTACTTCGGCACGGGCGAACCGTGATGCTGGGCCACCAGCCATTTGCCGTCGACCTTGACGAAAGCGAGCGTCAGACGGAAGGGCAGCACGGTGCCGTTGGGAAGCGTGAAGTCGGCAAAGCCTGAGCTGAGCACGACGTCGGGGCCGGCCGCGATCGCCTGCTGATCGCCCATCTTGACCTTGATGCCTGCGGGTAGCTTGCTGAAATAGGTGCGCACGCCATCGGTGCCGGTAAAGAGCTGCGCGGTCGAGCCGAACAGCATCGCGTCCTTGGTGTAGAGCGCGACAAACTTGTCGACATCTCCGGCATTGTAGACCTGCTCCCAGCTCGCGCGCGCCGCCACCGCGTCCTCGTTCGGTCCGGCCTCTGCCGCGGAGATCGTCAGCAGCACCAGGCCGATCAGCACCAGAAATCGACGCGCCATGTCGCTATTCCTCATGAATGAAACATCTGGAAATTCCCGGCCACCCGTTCGAGCCGCACTAGCCTACGTTCTGTAGCACGCGCGATCCCTTGCTGGTATGGAATCTGAGACCATGGCGACATCGCGTGGCGCCTCACGCCGGAAGGGGCGTGATAGTTCTGGCCCGAATCCCCAGCCGACGATATGACTCGCCGCGTCACACTGGAGGATTGCGATGCTTCGAGGACTTAGGATGGCAGGACTTAGGATGGCAGGACTTGGAATGGCGGCCTGCCTGGCGGTTGCGATGCTGGTGCCGGTGCATGAGGCTGCGGCGCAGGACGCCATTGGCGGCGCGATCGTCGGCGGCGTCGGCGGTGCCATTCTCGGCGGCGCGATCGGCGGCAGCCGCGGCGCGGCAGTCGGTGCGATCGTCGGCGCCGGCACGGGTGCGGCCATCGCCTCCGAAGGCGAGCACCGCCGTTCGGGCTATTACGCCTATCAGCGCGGCTGCTACATGCAGCGCCCCGACGGCGCCTATGTCCGGGTCGATCCGCGTTATTGCTACTAGTTTTGCTCTGACTTGATACCGGCGTCACGTGGGTGGCGCCGGTGCGAGCAGTGATCGCGCCGAACTAGTCGCGACGCGCTTCGACTCGCGTTTCCTGGTACGACAGTATGTCGACCTGAGCAGGCATCATCATTGGGCTTATTTTCTCGATCTGGTCGAGAAGCCAGTCGACCAGATGACCGGGGCTCAGCAACGACAGGCCCGTGCTCCAGATGTGCTCTATTGTCTGATTCATCATCGATTCCTCTCCGTTTCGATGATGAACGATTGTGACACACATTCCCGCAGCACAAAGCGGAGAGTTAATAGATGGTAAATGGGCGGCGAATGATCTGCATGAGCCCGTATCCCCGCAGGCTCGCTTGCCCAGCTCGGTCTGGCGCGGCATGTGTCTCATGATTGGGGAGGCGACTCAATCGCGCGAGCCTCGCCCCGAGGCTCTTTCGAGCATGCGCATCAAACTTCGAATGTGCCGCTGGTTGACCTGCGCAATCGCGAGCCTCCACGTTCTTGTCGTCGCGCCAGTATTGGCGCAACAGATACCAACTGACGAGCGCACCTTCACAGCGTTTGTGGCCGAGCGGGTGCGGACCGCCGTTCGCGACGTCGCCGTCGTCATCAAGGGGCCGCTGACGCTTTCGATTGGGCCCCTACAGGCCAATCTCGATCGGGTCTATGCGTTCTGCAAGGCGAACGCGGCTGGCTGCGCCAAGGAGATTGAGACCTATGTGGGCGGTGTCGCGGCAGCAACGCGCAATCAAAGTGATCCGCCGACCAAGGAAGCTCTGCGCGTCGTAGTCCGGTCGACCGAGTATATGCGGCAAGCCTTGGGGCCTGCGCCGGGTGCGATGGTGACGCCAAGGCCTCTCGTTGAGGGGCTGGTGATCGTGCCGGTGCTCGATTCGCCACGCACGCTCCGGATGCTCAACGACAAGGACCGGGCGACGCTTGGTCTTACCACCAATCAGGCATTCGACATTGGAATTGCCAATCTCCGCAACGCTACCAGGCCTCTTATGGAAGTCGCGAAGGCGGCACCGCCAGGGCAGATCGGCACGATCGGCGGCGACTATTATCAAACCAGCCGGCTTGCGCTGCCGGATAGCTGGGCCCCGCTGGCGCAGGCTCAGCGTGGCGTATTGATCGTTGCGGCGCCGTCGGCTGACGTCCTGCTGTACGTCGGCGAGGACTCCGGTGCCGCGATCGATGCTTTGCGAACGCTTGCCAAAGGCGTCATGGCCCGCTCGCCAAAGCCGCTCTCCGGCGCACTGCTCCGCTGGACACCGAAGGGATGGCAACTGATTCGATGAGATCGCCTGTCACGGCGCGACCGGATCATCAGCCGATGCGCACGAGGTGATCCCGACTCGCGAGGGCGCTAAGCCCCCACCTTCGCCAGAACGTCCGCGCGCAGGAAGCGCTCGATGAACAGCATGAACAGCACGGATGGCACCAGGAGGATCAGTGCCGTGATCGAGGCGACCTGGTAGTTTCCGCCCATCGCCGCATTGTAGAGCAAGAGCGGCAGCGTCGTGACTTGGGGAACGCCGACGAAGAACGTGCCGGTGAACTCGTCCAGTGATTCCAGGAAGACGAAGATGCCGCTCGCGATGACACCCGGCGCTGCCAGGGGGAGCGTCACCGTGAAGAAGGTGCGCAGCGGCGAGGCGCCGATGTTGCGGGCCGCGAGTTCGAGATCCCTGTCGACTGCCGCGAAAGCCGCGGCCGCGATCCACACGGAATAGACCAGGCCGTGCGCGGCGTGAACCAGCACGACGCCGAGCACGGTGCCGTTGATGCCGAGGCCATAGAAGATCCGTGCCACGTTGATGTAAATCGCCACCGAGGGAAAGGCCTGGGGCAGCAGGAACACGATCATGAACAGTGAGCGGACCGGCAGCTTCAGGCGCGCCAGCGCGTAGCCGGCCGGCACGGAGAGCGCGAGTGCGACGACGACCGTCAGCACCGCAATCGAGACCGAGGTCCCGAGCGAGGCCATGGCGTCGCCGGTCGGGCGGAAGACCTGCTCCCAGTAGCGGGTGCCATAGGTGACCGGCAGCTTGTAGGGCGTGTACCACCGCTCGGCCACCGACCACAGCGCCAGATTGGTGAGCGGGCCGATCAGCGCAAAGGCGAAGGCCGCAAGAAGAGCGCCCGCCAGCGCAGCGCGCAGCAAGGATGCGACGCGGCTCATGGCGCGCCCTCCTTCGCCATGCCGTGCCGGAGATAGAGGATCGCAGCACCGGCGCTGATCAGGTAGGTGATGACGCCGAGCGCATTCGCCGTGGCATAGTCGCCATAGGAGTTGATGCGGAAGGCCATGTCGACGGTCAGCATGGTCGGTTGCGAACCGGCCACCATCATCGGCACGGAGAGCACCGAGAGCATCGTCACGAAGGACAGGACGAGGGCAACGAGCAGCGTCGGCATCACCTGCGGCAGCGCCAGCTCGATCAGAACCCTGAGCCGCGAGGCGCCGAGATTGCGCCCGGCCTCGAGGGTCGCGCGGTCGAGCGAGGCCAGCGCGCCGGCCAGCAGCAGGGCGACGAATGGGGTCTGCTTCCACACGAAGGTGATGATGATGCCGCGCCAGTCGAGATAGCTTACCGCCTGCAACGGCTCCAGCAGGCCGAGCGAGACGAAGGTGTTGTTCATCAGCCCGTTCTTGGCGAGGAAGGTGCGCATGCATTGCGCGGCCACGATGAAAGGGATGAACAGGGGCCAGCGGTAAAGGGCGCGCAACGTTCCGACGACCCATGGGTTCTCGCCGAGCGTCAGCGTGCCGGCGATGGCGACCGCCGCCAGCGCCGTCAACGCGCAGGAGGTCACCACGATGACGATCGTGAAGAGGATGTCGCCGGAATAGAGCTCGAAGGCCTTGCCGAAGGCCTGCAAGGAGAATCCGCCATCAGGATCGGTGAAGGCCGAGACGAGCGAGAAGCAGAGCGGATAGAGGAACAGCGCCGCGACGAGCGCGAGGCCCGGCGCGATCAGCAGCAAGGCGAGCTGGCGCTGGGACAGGCTCATGATATTTCGCGGCGTTCCGAACCCGTCCCGCAAAACGCGCCCCTCAGTTCGCGACCTTCTTCTCGTAGCCCTCGAGAATGTCGTTGAAATAGGGCGCGATCGGGAAGGGTTTTGCGTTCTTGGACAGGTCGGCCGGGGTGATGTCGGTGAAGAGCTTGTCCCATGCCGCCTTGTCGAGCTTGCCTTCGAGGTTCTTGGCGTCGATGCCCGGATACCAGTTGAACTTCTTGACGATGCCGTCCGCCTGGACCTGCGGGCTGGTGGCGAGCGCGATGAACTCCTCTGCGAGCTTCGGCTGCGCCGCCTTCTCCGGCACGGCGTAGTACATCGGCTGGCCGGGCATGCCGGGCGAGGCGAGCTTGAGCTTCATGTTGGGCGGCAGCTTGCCGTCTGCCTGCCAGGAATAGAACATGTCGACCCAGACCGGGCCCATCGCGATCTCGCCGCGGTTGAGCATGTCGAGCGTGCCGGCATTGCCGGGCGTGATGACGATGTTCTTGTTGAAGTCCTTCAGCTCGCTGAAGGCTGTGTCCCACTTTGCCTTCTCGGCCGGGTCATACGGCCCCTGAATCAGTTTGCCGGCGTCGCCGCCGAAGGCATAGATCCAGCCGGCGACGAATGCCACGCCGGACATGCCGCCCTTGATGCCATTGTAGCCGAACTGCTTCGGGTTCTTTTTCACCCACTCCTTCAACTCGGCGAAGTTGTCGGGCGGGGTCTTGAGCATGTCGGCATTGTAGGCGAGCGCCGTCTGCGACTGGAACATCGGGATGACGTAGCCCGAGACGTCGGCGCCGAGCGAGTTCTTGGCGGTCTCGCTGGAGACCAGCTTCGCGGTGTCGACCTTGTCGGTGTATTTCGCGAGCAGCCCTTGCTTCACCATCGTCCCGGCCGCCTTCTGGTGGATCACCACCACATCGAAATCGGTGGTCGCGGCGCCTTTCTGGGCGTCAAGCTTCTCAAAGATCTTCTGGGAGCCGGCATCGCCGGGACCGGTGCCGACGGAGATGACCTTCACGCCGGGGTGACTCTTCTCGAACATCGGGCCGAGATAGTCCTTGACGTAGTCGACCATATTCTGGTCGCCGGCCGAAGCGACGTTGAGGGTCTGTGCGGCGAGAGGCGATGCTGAGAGCAGCGCCGCGAGCGAGCAGGCTAAGTTGAGAATGCGCATGAGTCTGGCTCCTGGTCAGGCGGCGGTGGCGGCTTCGGCCGCCGGGAAGATGTGAATGCGTCGCAACGGAATGCGCAGGCCGACGGTCGCGCCTGGCTCATGGCGTGCTGCGTCGTCGACCGTGATCTGCCGGCCGACCGCCTCGACGCGATAGCGATAGAGACCGCCGGGATAGCTGCGCGCGGCGATACGCCCGGGCACGAGGAGATCGCCCTGCGGCATCGCGTCGGGCGCCTCCAGGCTTGCGACGTCGTCGCGGAAATAGGCCACGGCCTCGCCCGTGGGCAGCGCTGTGGCATCGTCGTGCGCGACCCGGACGACCGCGGAGCCGGCACTGACGGCCGTCCCGTCCTCGTTGCGCGCGACACGCACGGGCAGGACGTTCTCCGCGCCCATGAAGTTGGCGACAAAGGCGCTCGCCGGCCGATCGTAGACCTCCTCGGGTGTACCGACCTGGGCGATCCGGCCCACCTGCATGATGACGAGCCGATCCGCCATGGTCATGGCTTCCTCGCGATCATGCGTGACATGGATGGCCGTGACGCCGAGCCGCTGCTGGATCGCGCGGATCTCGTGGCGCATCGTCATCCGGATCTTGGCGTCGAGATTGGACAGCGGCTCGTCGAGCAGCAGGATGCTAGGGTCGACCGCCAGCGCCCGGCCGAGCGCGACGCGCTGCCGCTGCCCGCCCGACAGCGCCGTGACCTTGCGCTGCTCGTAGCCGGCAAGGCCCAGCATCGTGAGCAGCGAAGCCGCCTTAGCGGCGATCTCGGCTTTGGCGGCGCCCCGCAGCTTCAGCCCGTAGCCGATGTTCTGCAGCACGGTCATATGCGGCCACAGCGCGTAGGACTGGAAAACCATCGCCATGCCACGCTTCTCCGGTGGCAGCAGGGCGACGTCACGGTCGCCGACCACGATCGAGCCGGAGTGCACCGGCACGAAGCCGCACAATGAGCGCAGAAGGGTGGTCTTGCCGCATCCGGAAGAGCCCAGGAGGGCGGTGAAGGTGCCGGGGGCAAAATCGAGGCTGACACCGTGCAGGACTGGCGTGCCGCCATAGGCGACATGCAGGTCGCGCACCTGGATCGCCGCGCCGGCGCTCGTCACGCCATGCGTTTCCGCCTGCACGATTCGTTCCCTCCACGCCGATGTCATTTTGCCAGAATGGAATTGTCCTTCCATTCCGCGACCGGCTTGGAATAAACGTAGCGATCCGTAGCGTGCTGATGCAACAGATTTGTGAATCCGAGATTGGTGAAGCCGAAACGATGCCTGCCGACGAGCAATCGACCTGGCTCATGCCAGACAGCGACGACGAAGCCTTGCTCCCGTGGTTGATCCCTGATCTTGCGGAGCGCGTTGGCGCGTCGGTCCCCACCGAGGTTGTTGGGCGATGACGCCGGCAGAGCTCGCAATGCGGCGTCATGCCGTCCAGGGCCTTGTCGCCGAGGCCGGGCGCCTGGCGCTGGACTATTTCGGCAAGCAGGACAGCCTCGGCGTCACCATGAAGGGCGCTCAGGACTGGCTGACGGTTGCCGACGGTGCCGTCGAGGATTTCCTCAGGCAGCGGCTGGCCGTGCTCTTCCCGACCGACACGGTGATCGGCGAGGAGGGCGGCGGCGCAGCGAGCGATGCGGTCTGGATCATCGATCCGATCGACGGCACCATGAACTTCGCCCATGGCGACCGCAACTGGTGCATCTCGATCGGCTTCCTGCACGATCGCGTCCCGACCATCGGAATCGTGGCCGCACCGGCGCTGGACGAGCTCTATGTGGCCCAACGCGGACAGGGCGCAACGCTGAACGGGCGGCCGATCCACGTCTCGGCCACCAACGACCTCAAGCGCGCCTATGTCGAGCTCGGCTGGTCGCCCCGCGTCCCCTTCGAGCGCTATCTCGCCGTCCTCGAGCGCGGCTATGCCGCGGGCTGCGCGGTGAAGCGCTCCGGCTCGGGCGCGCTGGGGCTCTGCCATGTCGCCAATGCGCGCACCGACGCCTATCTCGAGCTGCACATCAATGCATGGGACGTCGCTGCCGGCATCGTCATCGCCGGCGAGGCGGGCGCAACAATCAATGATTTCTTCGCTGGCGACGGCATCAGCAAAGGAAACCCGATTCTCTGCTCCACTCCCGCACTCGCGCCCCAGCTGCGCGAAATCGTGGGAATGTCCTAGCAGCTCCTCTCAGGGCAGCTTGTCCGGCTTCTCCGGCATGATCTGGAGCAGCGGCTCGGGTCCGATCGAGATCTGGCCGGCAAATGGCCGGTCATGCGCGGCGATCAGGAGAACGGAAGCCGAAACGCCGGTCGCGAACAGGCCCATCGCGATGGCCGCCGCGAGGCGATTGTCGCAATGGACGAGGCCGATGACCACAAGCGCGCACGCCGCCTGCAAATACAGGCACCACCACTTGACCGCATTCACCGCGGCGAGACTGATGATGATGCGCTGCCGGCGCGCATCGAGCGCCTGCTCCAGCGCGTTGATGAGCTCGCGCTGCACGGTCGCCTGACCCGAGCCCTGCGGCGTCATCGCGACCACGAGCTGCAACGCCTCGGCCAGCGCCGGCGGCGTCGCTTTCAGGGAAACCTCCCGCTGCGCCATCATCGGCCACTCCACCGTGGCGGCTTGCCCGACATAGTCGCGCACCAGGGCGCGCAGGCGCGCCGCCTGCTCCGTCGGCAGGCCGGCGGCGAGCAGCTCGACGCTCCTCAGGGCGCTGGCCTCCCGGCTCACCGCGGCGCTGGCGCGATCGCTGTCGCCCCACACCTGCGCCGCCGTGAAGGCGACGAACAGGCCGAAGATGATGCCGAGCACCGGCAGCATGCCCGGCGAGATCGTCTTGAGCGACTTGGTCCGCGCATCCGTCGCGAACACCATGACCGCCGCGAACACGGTCGCAGCCAGAAAATAGGTGAAGCCGAAAATCACCAGCGCCATCCACGGCACCGGCAGGTTGTGCAGCCAGTCGCTCATTTCATCTCATTGCTTGCTTGGAAACTCTTCAGATCAACCGAATCGAACAATGCGATTCGGGTAGTCAATGCACGTGTCGTGTATGGCCTGTCCACCGGGATTGCGACTGCGGATCGATGTTTCCGTCAGTTGCGGAGTAGAGCAAACCGACGTCTGTCGATCTGCTCGCGCGCAAGCTGTCCCGCCGCTGCACAAAGATCGGGCGCGTAGAGTTGGCAAATTCCTCGCTTCTCGATTCCCTTATCAATCATATCCAAAAGTCGTGCCGGCGAAATGTCGGGCGGCGCGGCGATACGACCGGTGACGACGTGTTTTTCCATTTTCGCGTGATCGGCGTGATCGATATCGGGGTCGCGCCAGCAATTCGCGCACATGATCTTGAAGCTCTCGGAGTGCGAATAGACGACGGCATCCCCGTCCAACTCTTCGCTCAGGTCGGCCAATTGCCGTGCTGTCTGCTGCGTGCCCGCGAAATCGAAGAATTGATAGTTCCGACGCAGAAGTGTTGCCAGATGGGGAAAGACCGGGACCTGCTGCTCACCATAGGTGTGATGCGTAATCGGGGCGCCGTCCGTGAGGATGACATCGCCGTAGTCGACGCCGAGATTGCCGTACAGCACGCTGCGGATAATGCCATGGCACGGACTTAACCGTTCGATCCATACCGTTTCCTCTTTGCCTGGATCATCAGAGTCTGCCGTCCGCTCAGCAAGGGGACGTTCGGCGAGCCTCGCCTTGCAGGCCGGATATCTGCCTTCCGGCAAGCCGAAACGTCCAAGCTCTATTTTCTGACCCATGCGCTTCCACACGTCCAAGGCAGTTTCGGCGTTCTTGGCGGCGGTGGCACAGATTCCAAGGTTCCACTCGTAACTGTCGATAACTTTTTGCGTCAGGCTTGCGGCCGCCCGGTTCGCCGCCATGCCTTCCGCGAATCTGCCGCGTGTCTTGTAGAAAAGGCCCAGATTGTATTGGTGCGCGCTGTTTTGCGGATCGATTTCGGTCAGCCTCCGAAGGCTGCTCTCGGCGATCGCATCCTTCTGGCGCGCCATCATTCGGGCCGACGTGGCGAGCCCGCAAAGTATACGCTCCTGTTCAGGCTGCCCCTCATGGACCTCGGCCAGGCGGCTCAGCTTCTCGACCATGGTCCGAAATACTGGGTGTCCCGGCGGTGGCGCATTCAGATCATCAATGTCGCGGGCGGCTTCGAGGCATTGGCCAAGCGTTGAGAGGATATTCGTGTCGCCATCGTGGGCGTCTGCTATCTCCGAAAGAACGTCTGCCGCCTCCTCCCTTGTGAGGCTTCGCTCGTCGACAATCCACAACAACGCCATCGCGGCCTCAGGCTGGTGGCGCAGCGCCTTTCGCAATGGCTGGATATTCTGCCACGCCGCCTGCTTGCGGCCCGCCTGTCCTTCTTCGGCGGCGTCACGTGCGATCGCTTTGATCTCATCGGAAGAGAGAACCGCGCTGGGACCATTCGACATGATCGTCTCCGTGGAGGCGCTTTGGCGCAGGCAGGGATGGGCTTTGGGTGTGTGGACGGGTCTCAACGCAGCGGGGTTAAATCAATTTCATCCCCCTCAAGCTCGCGTGCCCGCCTTTGCCGACGATGATGTGGTCGTGCACGGATATGCCGAGCGGTTTTGCGATCTCGATGATGGCCTTGGTCATCTGGATGTCGGCCTGCGAGGGCGAGGGATCGCCGGAAGGGTGATTGTGCACGAGGATCAGCGCTGTCGCCGATAATTCGAGCGCGCGCTTGATCACCTCGCGCGGATAGACCGGGGTGTGGTCGACGGTGCCGGTCTGCTGCACCTCATCGGCAATGAGCTGGTTGCGCTTGTCGAGAAACAGCAAGCGAAACTGCTCCTTGTCGGCAAACGCCATGCTGGAGCGGCAATAGTCGATCACCTCGTTCCAGGACGACAGCGCGTTGCGGCTCTTGACCTCGCCCTTGGTCACGCGGCTTGCGGCCGCCGCGATCAGCTTGAGCTGATTGATCGCGGCTTCGCCGACGCCCTCGACCTCGCGCAGCCGCGCCACTGGCGCGTGGATGACCTCGGCGAACGAGCCGAAGGTCTTGATCAGCGTCTTCGCAAGCGGCTTGGTGTCGCGCCGCGGCAGCGCCGGAAACAGCGCCATCTCCAGCAGTTCATAGTCGCTCAGCCCGTCCGCCCCGGCGCTGTAGAAGCGCTCGCGCAGCCGCTCGCGATGGCCGTGATAATGCGGCGGCTCTGTCGGTTCGTGCTTCTCGGATGGGTCGCGGGATTTGGCGGGCATCGCGCGCCAGCATTGCCGCGTGCCATCGTTTTTGCAACCGCCAATTGCGGCGGAGTTCAGCGCACCGGCTTCAGCCCCGGCACCAGCGCAGCAAGCCGGTCCTTGATCCGACGGCCGAACATCGGCCCGCCCGCGGGCGGAGGCCCCGGCGGAGGTCCGCCGCGTGAACCGGGTGGCGGCGGTGGCGGGCCGGCGCGCCCGACCGTCGCGTCCACGCGGCGGTCGATGCCGAGCGTCAAGCTTGCCACGTAACGGTCGCGCTCCTCCTTCACCGCGCAGAAGGCGCGATGCTCGGGGTCGGAGCGCTCGATCACCATGTCGTTGGCGTTGATGATCGTGCGTTGCCGCGCGCGGTCCTTGTAGGCGGGAACGTTGGTGTAGATGAACTCGTTCAGCGCGTCCGGCAGGAAGGTTTGCCCCGTCAGCACGTTTTTGTCGTCGAGGAAAACCTTGAAATGGATATGCGTGGTGCGGCCGTCATACCAGCCGGGATAGATCGTGTTGAACGTGACCCACCCGGCGTAGTCGGTCGCTTGAGTGCCGCGCAAAAACGTCTTGCCGGTCGCGTCCACGTTATGGCTATCGCTCTGGCCCGGAAACGCCGAGTAGAGGCCCTTTGCGTCGCAATGCCAGATGTCGACGCGGGCGCCCTTGATGGCGGTGCAGGGACCGGCCTCGATCACACGCAGCCGCAGCGTGAGGGGAATGCCTTGCTTGCCCTCGGTGATATCCATGCGCAGGAGCTTTGGATCGGCGTAGAACGGCCCTTCCTCCGCCTGCGGCGTCAGGATGCAGGCCGGCTCGCTGGAAGTCGCTGCGGGCTCGGACGCCGCCTGCGCGCGGGTTGGCAACACGCCTACGGCAGTGGCCGATACAAATCCGAGAAAGCCACGGCGCGTCGACGTGCTCACTTGATCTCTCCTGTTCCTCTGACGACAGATCGTCATCGGCGAACGGAATGGCAAGATCAGGCTTTGAAAATGGCGACAATCAGCCCGGAGGTTTCCGGCTGTTTCGCGCCGGCAGGGGCACCGTGACGGCAACGACGCCGGCGAGAATGAGCGCCATTCCTGCAACAATCGACCAGGAGAAGCGCTCGTCGAGCCATGCAGAGCCAAGCGCCACCGCGAAGCCCGCGCGCAGATAGCTTCCGCTGGTCGTGCCGAGCGGGCCGATCGTGTGGATCAGGCGGAAATAGATCACCATCGCGAAGGCCGTGCAGACAACGGCGAGCACGATGACTGCCGCGATCGCCCGTGCCGGAGGCAGCGCCAGCATCCAGGGACGTTCGAGGGCGGCGGCGATGGGGAGCATCAGGATCGCGGCGCAGCTCATGGCGCCGGCCGCGGTGACGATGGCGGGGAGGCCGGAGAACCGCTGGCCCCATATCGGCGCAAGCGCGTAGCAGAGGCTCGCGCCGAGCACGGCCATCTGGGCCAGCGGCGCCGCCGTGCCGATTCCGGACAGCGCGTCGATGCCGATCGTCAGGGCGACGCCGGCGAAGCCGAGACCGACGCCGATGATCTTCTGGCCGCTGATCGCCTGTCGTCCGCGCCCGGTCAACAGCGCGATCATCAGCACGAACATCGGCGGCGTGGCATTGAGTACGCCGGCGAGGCCGCTCGCGATATGCATCTCGCCCCAACTGATGAGGGTGAACGGAGCTGCGCTTTGCACCAGCCCCTGCACGAAGAAAGCCGCCCACACCGATCCCTGGCGCGGAAGGGCGTGTCTCTGCGCGCGAGCGATCAGGATCAGCAGGATGGCCGCAATCGTCACGCGCGCGGCAACCATCGTAAATGGCGGAATCGTGGGGATCGCGACCTTGATCAGCGTGAACGAGCTGCCCCAGATCAGTGAGAGAATCAGCAAAAGCCCGATCTCGAACGCGAGAGAGGTTTGCCCTGACATTGTCTGTTGCGCCTGCGTGCTCATGCGATTTGCTCCGGGATCTGTCGGCACCATGATCCCAAAAGCGGCGGCGCAGGCTGGCTGGATTCGGACCTCATCGCCCGATCCAGTCCGATTTCGGCTACTCGGCGGGCTGTGCTGAAACTATTATCCCGCCATGGCGAAGACGTTGGCGCACCGGCAAACGCTGCCACCGCATCTCGACTGGGAGAGCTGCGACCGGGCACGGCTGGCGCGTGCCCACGCGTTCGACGGGCTGTTCTTCTCGGGCGTTCGTTCGACGCGCATCTACTGCCGGCCGGTCTGCCCGGTTCGCCCGGCGCGCTCCGAGAACGTCACCTTCTATGCGACTGCTGCCGCCGCCGAGCGGGCCGGCTTTCGCCCGTGCCTGCGCTGCCGGCCTGAAACGGCGCCGGGCTCGCCGGCATGGATGGGAACCGCCACCACCGTGGCGCGCGGGATGCGCCTGATCAATGACGGCTTTCTGGATAAGGCGTCGATGACGGAGCTTGCGGAAGCCCTCGGCGTCGGGCCGCGCCATCTCCTGCGCCTGTTCATGCGCCACGCCGGCGCGAGCCCGAGCGAGATCGCGGCGACGCGCCGCGTGCAGGAAGCCAAGCGCCTGATCGACCAGACCGACATGAATTTGGCGGAGATCGCGTTCGCGGCCGGCTTCGGCAGCGTGCGGCGGTTCAATGATGCTTTTGCCGCGACCTACAAACGGCCACCGTCGTCATTCCGACGTTTGCGATAGGTGGATAGGTGGATAGTTGGAGCGAGCGAAGCGGTCGCCACACGTCAGCCGATCTGCTTCTCGCCGTGCCGCTGCGACAGCGTGAAAATCTCAACGCCGGTCGCCGTCACGCCGACGGAGTGCTCGAACTGCGCCGACAGCGAGCGGTCGCGGGTCACCGCTGTCCAGCCGTCGGAGAGAATCTTCACATGCGGCTTGCCGAGATTGATCATCGGCTCGATGGTGAAGAACATGCCGGGCTTGAGCTGCACGCCTTCGCCGGGCCGGCCGATATGGATGATGTTGGGCTCGTCGTGGAACATGCGCCCGAGACCATGGCCGCAGAAATCGCGCACCACGCTCATGCCCTGCGGCTCGACGAAGCTCTGAATGGCGTAGCCGATGTCGCCGGTGGTGGCGCCGGGCCTTACGGCGGCGATGCCGCGCATCATCGCCTCATAGGTTACTTCGATCAGCCGCTCGGCTTTCCGTGCGATCGGGCCGATCGCATACATTCGGCTGGAGTCGCCATACCAGCCGTCGACGATGAAGGTGACGTCGATGTTGACGATGTCGCCTTCCTTCAGCGGCCGGTCGCCGGGCATGCCGTGGCAGACCACGTGGTTGAGTGAGGTGCAGGTCGAGTAGCGATAGCCGCGATACATCAGCGTCGCCGGATAGGCGCCATGGCTGAAGGCGAACTCGCGGACGAACTCGTCGATGCGCGAGGTCGGCACGCCCGGGCCGACGATGTCGGTCAGCTCATCAAGACACCTGGCCACCAGCGCGCCTGCCTTGCGCATGCCGACGAATGCGTTCGGGCCATGGAGCTTGATCTGTCCGGTCTTGCGCAAGGAAGTATCGGTGGCTTCGATGTAGCTCATGAAAGGTAATCTTTTCGGCGGAAGCGTTTGATTTCTGGTCCTAATTTAATGATCGCGGGCCTTCATGCAAGCCAAGCTTGGCGGGCTTGCGGCCAAAAGCTGCCTCAACTCGGGACTTCTACGGTGGTTTCGACCGGCAGCGCGCCGCCGCGGACCCGGATTTCCCGCACCGGGTAGGGAACCCGGATGCCCTCGCGCTTGAAGGCGTCCCACAGCGCCAGCATCACGTCGCTCTTGACGTTATCCATCCCGTCGGGATCCGCGATCCAGAAGGTTAGCGAGAACTTCATGCCGGCCTCGGCGAACTCTGTCAGAATGCAGTTCGGCGGCTTGCCTTTCTGCGCACGCGGATGGGCGGTGGCGGTTTCGGCGGCGAGCTTGCAGACCAGCCGCGGATCGGCGTCGTAATTGGTGCCGAAGGCGATCTTCACCAGCGTGTTCTTGTCGGTGTAGGTCCAGTTGACGACCTTCTGCGTCACGAGATCCTCGTTCGGCACCAGGAACTCGCGGCCATCGCCGGCGGCGACGGAAATGTAGCGCGTCTTCATTGCGCTGATGCGCCCGGTATTGTCGCCGATGGTGACGAGGTCGCCTGGCTTCACCGACTTGTCCGCGAGCAGGATGATACCGGAGATGAAGTTCGCGACGATCTTCTGGAGGCCGATACCGATACCGACGCCGACCGCGCCGGAGAACACCGCGAGCGCCGACAGGTTGATACCGACGGCGTCGAGCGCGATGATGATCGCCACTGTCAAGAGCCCGATGCGGATGATCTTGATCAGCAGCACCTGCACCGACGGCGTCAGGTCGGTCGTCGAGTTGATCCGGCTCTCGGCGAAATTGCTGGCGATGTTGGTGAGCCAGAGTGCGATGATCAGGAGCGCGCCGGCCTTGATCAGCAGCAGCGGCGTCAGCCGCAATCCGCCGAGCACGATCGCGAATGAGTCAAGCAGATCGACCGTTGCGTCCAACTGACCGATGATGGAAAGGGCAGCGACGAACCACGCCGCGACCGACACCAGCTTGACGATGAAGGCGTTGCGCAGCACCGAGGTTACAAGCCGTATCACGAGCCAGGCGAGGCCGAGCTTTGCGGCGACCATCAGGAGATAGCTGCGGCTCGGCCAGGTCGCGTGGTACATCACCACGCGCTCGACGATGACCAGGACGGTGAAGACCGCCGTGGAGGCGCTGCCGACCAGCACGCGGATGAAGTGGCGAAGCGGTAGCGGCCAGCGCATCGCCAGCGACGTCATGTCGATGCGGTTGCGGATGGCGGCCTCCGAGGCCCAGGCGATCCCGGCCGCTCCCAGCATCAGACCGAATTGCAGGTAGAACCAGGGCGAGGTGATCTCGGCGCCGACGCTGCGCGCCGTCGTCTGCAAGAACTCCATGAGGTCTTTGAGGTCCATGTCTCTTTGGGGGCTATGTCTCTTTGGGGTCTATGTCCATCGCGGGGGCGTTGGAGGCAGATCGGCAGGATTTGATTCGATGCAGCGGCAGAATCCCACAAAGGGCGCGGCCGGACCATCGATACAACGGCACGTGATGCGAGTTAAGGCCGCAAAATGCGGGCAGATTGCCGCGAGTGGCAGAAATGGGTTGGCGGGCAAGTGTGGCGACGATAAGGATGGTTTTACAATGATTTCCTCTCCCACGTGACGACGGATGGCGTCCCTCGACTCGGTCAGCATCGCGATCCTGCTCGGCGCCGTCCTGGTGATGGCGGGCATCCTGTCGAGCTTGCTCGCGTTGCGTTTCGGCGCGCCCCTGCTGCTGGTCTTCCTTGGAATCGGCATGCTGGCCGGTGATTCCGGCCCGGGGCAGCTCCAGTTCAACGACGTGCGGACGACCTATCTGGTCGGCTCGGTGGCGCTGGCCCTGATCCTGTTCGACGGCGGCCTGCGCACACGCTTCCAGAGCATCCGCACGGTGCTGGCTCCGTCCGTGGTGCTCGCGACCGTCGGCGTGCTGCTGACCGCGCTGATCACCGCGCCGTTTGCAAAATACGCGCTCGACCTCAACTGGGCCGAGTCGCTGCTGGTCGGCGCCGTCGTCGCCTCGACCGACGCTGCTGCGGTGTTCCTGCTGGTGCACACCCAGGGCCTGCGCCTGCGCCCGCGCGTCGGCGCGACGCTGGAGGCGGAATCCGGCACCAACGATCCCTTCGCGATCTTCCTCACCCTGATGCTGGTCGAATATATCTCGCTGGGGTCGAGCTCGCCGGGCCACGTCTTCATGGAGTTCATCCAGGAGGCCGTGCTGGGCGCGATCGTCGGCGTGATCGGCGGCCGGCTGGTGGTGATCGCGCTCAATCAGGTGGCGCTGCCGCAGGGGCTGCACGCGCCGTTCGTGACCACGGCGGCGCTCGTCATCTTCGGCGGCTCGCAGATCATGCATGCCTCGGGTTTCCTCGCGGTCTATCTCGCCGGCATCATTATCGGCAACCGCCCGACCCGCGCGCATAATTCGGTGGTGACGTTCCTGGATGCCGCGACCTGGCTCGCGCAGATCGTGATGTTCGTGCTGCTCGGCCTGCTCGTCTCGCCGCAGCGGCTCGGTTCCAGCGCGGTGCCGGCGATCGGTGTCGCCCTGGTCCTGATGCTGATCGCAAGGCCGCTCGCAGTGTTCCTGTGCCTTGCACCGTTCCGCTTCAACTGGCGGGAAAAGGTCTTCATCGCCTGGACCGGCTTGCGCGGTGCGGTCGCGATCTTCCTGGCCTCGATCCCGATGCTGGTCGGGCTGTCAAAAGCCTATCTCTATTTCGACGTTGCCTTCGTGGTCGTCATCATCTCGCTCCTCTTGCAAGGCTGGACGCTGGCGCCCGCCGCGAGGCGGCTGCATGTCGCGCTGCCGCGCAGCGAGCGCGGTCCTCGCCGCGTGGAATTGGACCTGCCCGGGCAGCTCGAGCAGCAGCTCGTCGGCTATGCCGTGCGGCCCAAGAGCCTGTATTTCCGCCGCGGTCTTATCCCGTCCTGGTCGAAGCCGACGCTGGTCATCCGCAACGAGAACATCTTGACGCCCACGGAAGCCGACCCGATCACGCCCGGTGACTACATCTATTTGCTGGCTCCGCCTGAAAAGGCCGAGTCGCTCGATCGTTTCTTCGTCGACATGCAGCCGAGCACCGCGCCCGACCCGCATCTGCTCGGAGACTTCATGGTCTCCGGTGAGCACACGCTGGCGGAGCTCGCCGAGATCTACGGCGTCAAGGTGAGCGAGGACGAGGGCAAGCTGACGCTCGCCGATTATTTCGACGTTCACCTGGACCGCGCGCCGAAGGAAGGCGCCGAGCTCGCGCTCGACGAGATCGTGCTCGTTGCCCGCTCGATCTCCGGCGGCCGCGTCAACGTGGTCGGCTTGCGGCTGCCCGAGGACGAGGAGAAGCCAGCGCCTGTCACGCGGATGAAGGCGCTGCGGCGCAAGCTCGCGGATTTGTGGATTTCGGTGGCGGGGGTTTAGTGCCTACCTGCGCGCGACGGCGTGTGACGTCGACGTTCCTCTCCGGTGTCGTCCTGGCGAAAGCCAGGACCCATAACCACCGTCGGCAGTTTTGCGAAGACTCGGAGTTGCCATCTCCCGCTGCGACTTCTCCCCGGGGTAATGGGTCCTGGCTTTCGCCAGGACGACGATGACGATGGAAAGCGTGACAGCGGAACCGCTATGCCGCGACCTGCCGAACATTCGCGCAACGCATCGTGATCGGAACCCGGAACGCTCGTCTGTGTCCATGGTTAGCCGCGTGGCAACGTAACAGGAGTGGTTCCATGCGAAAGTTCATCATCCCGATCGTCACGGTGCTTGCGCTCGGCGCGTCGGCGCCTGCGCTGGCGTTTGATTCCGGCGACCAGGTCTCGATGGAGACCGCGCTCGGCATCGCTACCGATATCGGCATCAGGACCGTCTCGCACACCCAGTTCCTCGGCGACGAATGGCAGATCGAAGGCCGTGACCGCGCCGGCCGCTGGATGGAAGTCTATGTCGACGCCAACACCGGCGACGTGCGGAATGTTGAGAGAGGGTGGTAGGCGTTACGCAATCTCGCTGTCATTCCCTGCGAAAGCGGGGAATCCAGATGCTATGGGGTAAGCGGCGACTGGGGTAAGCGGCGGTGAGGGTGTGGACACCCCTCGAACGCCGTGATC
>NZ_JBANBK010000089.1:0-32916 GCF_053572325.1 Bradyrhizobium sp. UFLA05-112
AGTCATCGCCCGCGGAAGGCGGGCGATGCAGTATCCCAGGGCCGGTGAGGGTACACAGAAGCCGCGGCGTACTGGATTCCCCGCCTTCGCGGGGAATGACAGCGGTGTGCGCGGAAAGGCCGGAAACCAACGACCGCGCGAACGACGTCGCGCCCCTACTGCTTCATCGGCGCCATCATTGCGCCGCCCTTCTTCGTGGCGGGCGCGGGCGGCTTTGCGGCGGCGGCTTGCGCGGGGAGATATTTTGCCACGATCGCAGGATCGACCTGCGCGATGTAGGTGTCCGGCAGGCGCGTCCAGCTCTCGTCCTTGCCGAGGAGCGAGATGCCGAGATAGCCGCGCAAGGTGAGCGTCTGACCATCCGGGCTGACCTTCATGTTGGCCTTCCAGATATTGCCGTCGCGCGGATTGAGCACGTTGCCGCCTTCATACTTCAGGCCGTCGCGCTTCATGTCGCGCACGAAGGACAGGCCGAGCACCGGCGCATTCTTGCGATCATCCGTGCATTTGGTGCAGGCCTCGTTCGGATCATCGCCCGGGCGCGGGAAGGTCTTTGCGATCACGCCCTCGAAGACGCCGTTGTGGTCGATGAAGAGAAACCACCCGACCTGCCTGCCGTCCTCGATCTTCTGCCAGAGGCCCGCAGCCGTGGGCTGCTGGGCCTGCGCTGCGACGGGCCGCGGCATCGCGAGCGACAGCGCGAGGCCGAGCGCGACGAACGAGAGCAGTCGGAAGCTCGAAAAGTTATTCCGCATTATGATCACCTGGCTAACCCGCGACTGGAATGGCCGCAGACTAAGGCTATTTCGCGAAGGGTTCCAGCACCAGAAACACCGGCGTGCCCTCCTCGTTCCGGCTTGGATCAGTTGACTCCGAGCTTCTTTTGCAGGCTGGACGAGGACGTCGTGTACTGGAACACCAGCCGCTTCTCCGGATAGACGTAACGGTGGGCTTTTTGCGCCATCAGCGCGCCCTCGTGGAAGCCGCACAGGATCAGCTTGATCTTGCCCGGATAGGTGTTGATGTCGCCGATCGCGAAGATGCCGGGCACGTTGGTCTCGAACGCGGATGTCTCGACCGGCACCAGGTTGTTCTCCAGCGCGATCCCCCAGTTCGCGACCGGGCCGAGCTTCATGGTAAGCCCAAAGAACGGCAGCATGGTGTCGCAGGCGATCTCGGTGATGCTGTTGTCGTTGCCCTTGATCGTGGCGCCGGCGAGCTTGCCGTCGCTGCCCGAGAGCGCGGTGACTTGGCCGAGCTTCAGATCCATCTTGCCGCTCGCGACGAGCGCGCGCATCTGCTCCACGCTGTGCGGCGCGGCGCGGAATTCATCGCGCCGGTGCAGCAGCGTGATGCGCTTGGCGAGCGGATGCAGATTGAGCGTCCAATCGAGCGCGGAATCGCCGCCGCCGACGATCAAGATCTCCTTGTCGCGAAACTGCTCCATCTTGCGCACGGAGTAATGCACCGAGGCGCCTTCATAGGCCTCGATCCCCGGCACTGGTGGACGCTTGGGCTGGAACGAGCCGCCGCCGGCGGCGATCACCACCACCTTGCATTCGAACACCTTGCCGGCATCGGTGGTAACGCGGAATGCGGGATCGCCGATCTTCTCCACCGTCTCCACCATCTCGCCGAGATGGAACGTCGGGTGGAACGGCTTGATCTGTTCCATCAGCGCCTCGGTGAGGCCCTGTCCCGAGATGTGCGGAATGCCGGGAATGTCGTAGATCGGCTTCTCCGGATACAGCTCGGCGCACTGGCCGCCGACCTTGTCGAGGATGTCGACGAAGTGCGCCTTCATGTCGAGAAGGCCAAGCTCGAAGGCGGCGAACAGACCGCAGGGGCCGGCGCCAATTATCAGCACATCGGTTTTGATCGCGTCGCTCATGTCGTCTCTTTATCGGTCGTTATCGGTTGGACGGCGCCCGGCGGGCAACGGAAAAGGCGCGGTTCCTGTCTAGCCAACGAGAACGGCCCAGGGAAGGCATAAAAGCATTGGCCGCCTGCCGGCAGGACTACTTGCCGGGACAGGATAACTGGGATGTAACGGCGGGGGAAATGACGGAGATCAACCGGTGAATGCACCAAGCCGCCTGGATTTAGCGCCGTGCCTTGCGGATTTCCCCTATCGTCTCAGCGACAATGTGCGCTTCGGCGATCTCGATCCCAATCAGCACGTCAACAACGCGGTCTATGCCACCTATTTCGAGACCGGCCGCGTCACGCTGATGAAGGATCCCAAGATGGGGCTGACGCCGCCGGGGCTCGCCTGGATCATGGTGCGGCTCGACATCCATTTCCGCGCCGAGTTGCACTGGCCGGGCACGATCGAGCTTGGGCTCGGCGTCGTGAAGCTGGGGCGGACGTCGGTGACCTTCGAGCAGGTCGTGTTCTGCGAAGGCAGATGCGTTGCCTCCGCGATGTCGGTCGGCGTCCTCATCGAAGAGCCCTCGCGGCGACCGACGCCGCTCACCACCGAGGTCATAGAGAAGCTGAGGCCGTGGCACAAGCGCGGCATCGAGGTCGCGCCGCCGAAAGCTCTAGATTTATAAGTTAGGCCTGCCGTTCCGGCGTCGACACCACGAGCCCGTCGAGCTCGTCGGACACCTTGATCTGGCAGGACAGGCGCGAGTTCGGGCGCACGTCGAAGCCGAAGTCGAGCATGTCCTCTTCCATCGGCGTCGGGCTGCCGACCTTCTCGCGCCAGGCTTCGTCGACATAGACGTGGCAGGTCGCGCAGGCGCAGGCGCCGCCGCATTCAGCCTCGATCCCGGGAATGGCGTTGCGGATGGCGCCTTCCATCACGGTCGCGCCGTTCTCGACTTCTACCGTGCGGGTTTCGCCCTTGTGGTCGACATAGTGAATTTTGGCCATGTGTGCTCGTGCTGCCGGAGCTTTGGAAATGAGGGAGGGTCCGGGCTGTCCTATAACGGGTCGCTTGGCGCCGCGCCATAGCGTTTTCGAGCGAAGTGGAGACCGTTTCGCGTGAAGAAAACGCGTCAGAACAAAACACTTGAGCCCGGTCCTGACCACGTCAGAACTGGGCTCTCGTGCGGTCGCCCCAGGGCAGTTTGCGGAATTGGAGACCCGGCCTCAGGCGCGGCGCAGCATCGCCTCGATCGCTTCGCGGGCGTCAGCCACGGTCTCCTTCAGCACGGCGAAGGCGCGAGTCGGGTTGTCATCGGTCCGGATCGCGCATTCGAGCTCGGCGGCCGCAGCCGCCACCGCAAAGGCACCGATCCCGCGCGCCGAGCCCTTCAGCTTGTGCGCCAGTGCGGATGCATCTGCGGGGAGCGCTGCCATCGCCGCGACCAGCCGGCTCGACTGCTCCGCGAACATCGCGAGCACCTCGGATTCGAGCTCGGCATCGCCGAGGGTCATGCGCGCGAGATGGTCGAGATCGAGGGGATGGTCGAGGGGAGCAAGCGGTGGCGAGGGCATCCAGTCCATCCGTTGCACATCAGGCGTCATGGCGCGGGCCCCGGCATCGTTGGCAACGCGCCGGTCCGGCGGCGAAGCTTTCGTCTCACCCAACCACGGAAATGGTTAATGGAACGTTAGGTGCCTTTGACCCAATTCCGCCCGCATATTGACGAAAAGTTGCCGCAATCGACAGAGTTCCGTGGAGAATTTCATTTATTGCTAAGGCCTTACGGCCCAATCCTGTTAACGATGATTAAGATTGTCTTAATCGCGGCCATTTCTTTCGCAGCGCTCTGCCAATAGGATGTTGCGGAAATTGGCGGACAAGCCGTCTCGGGTGGGGGACGGCAACGAATCCGCGTAAGCGGCATGAACCGGTCTGTGGGCTTGCGCGACACGCTGGCCGCGCGGGGGCACGTGTACTAGTAGCGAGGGCTCATACTGAACATGGCGAACACTCCCAAGAAGGTCAAAGACCCCACGGAAGTCGCGCTTTCTGCAATCCAGGAAGCCCTGAACATCAGCGATACGGCCGCGGACACTAGCCGCGCCTCTGCAGTGCGCACCGACAACGCGCCTCCGCTGCCGCCACCGGCGCCGCCTTCCTTCGATGAGCCGACCTTCGAGGCGCGTCCCACCGCGACCGAGCGACCGGTGTTCGACCCGATCGAGGAGCCGCGCACTCCGCGCCGCGCCGCCAATGACGACCGCGAGACCATCGGTCAGCTTCTCCAGGCGCTTCAGAAGGGCCGCCCTGCCCGCAACGTCTACACCTTCGCAACCGTCTTCGCCGGCATCTGGCTTGCGGCCTGTGCTGCGCTGTCCGTCGGCTTCCTGCCCTCGATCCATGCCGCCATGGGCCAGAGCGGCGGCGTGCTGGTCATCGCGGGCCTCGTCGCGATGTTCTTCGCGCCCATCATGCTGTTCTACTTCCTCGCGAGCCTCGTCTGGCGCGGCCAGGAAATGCGCATGATCGCGCAGGCGATGGCGCAGGTCGCGATCCGCTTCTCCGAGCCGGAGGGTTCGGCCTCCGACTCGATGGTCACGGTCGGCCAGGCCATCCGCCGCGAGGTCGCGGCGATGGGCGACGGCATCGAGCGCGCGATCGCGCGCGCCGGCGAACTCGAGACGCTGGTCGCGAACGAAGTCGCCGCCCTCGAGCGCGCCTATAGCGACAATGAGGTGCGCATCCGCGCCCTGCTTCAGGACATCGCGCATCAGCGCGACAACCTGGTCGGCCAGGCCGAGCAGGTCCGCAGCGCGATCTCCGGTGTGCAGATCGACCTGCGCCACGACATCGCGCTGATCTCGGACGCGATTGCCTCGCGCGTCGACGAGGTCGCAAAATCCATCACCGGTGCCCTGGAAGAGCGAGGCGCCCACATCACCAGCGCCTTGAGCAATGCCGGTGACAACATGATCCTCGCGCTCGGCGAGCGCGGCGGCGACCTTCTCGACCGCCTCGAGGAAGCCAGCAACGAGACCACGCGCGCCGTGCTCGATGCCAGCGAGCGGCTGACCACCAGTCTCAACTTCAAGACCGGCCACGTCCACGACGAGTTCGTCGACCTCGCCGACCGCGTCCACGAGATGCTGAACGAGCGCATCGACCGCATCACCGGCGAGTTCGAGCAGCGTTCATCCGCGATCGTCGACGGCATCTCGGAGCGCACCGAGCAGGTTCACGACTCCCTGAAGAACTCCTCCGACTCGCTTCTGCTCGAGCTCGAGCTGCGCTCTAGCGACCTCTCCGCCAAGATCGACGACGCCGGCAACCGGCTCGCCGGCCACATCATGACGAGCGGCGACAAGGCGAGCGAGGCTCTCGACGCCACCGTCAACACGCTGGTCGCCAAGGTCGTGAGCCAGACCGAAACCGCGCACGATTCCCTCTCCTTGCAGATGAGCGCGTTCGACGAGCTGGTGAAGAACCAGGGCGCTGATCTCGTAGAGAGGTTCGCCCGCGACTCCGGCACGCTGGGCGCGCTGATCACACGCCACATCTCCGAGTTCGACCGCACGGTGAAGACGTTCGGTGGCGAGATCGTCGAGCGCATGGGCCAGCGTACGACTGATATCGCCGAGACGCTGAAGACCTATGTCGACAATTTCGACACCCGCCTCACCTCGAATGGCGGCGAGATCACCGCGGCACTCGACCAGCGCCTGGTGCAGTTCGAAACCACGCTCGGAGAGCGCGTCACCAACCTCGACGGCTCGCTCAACAGCAAGCTCGCCAACTTCGACGGTGTGATCGAAGGCCACATCAAGACCTTCGACGATCAGCTCGGCGGCCGGGTCGTCGCGCTGGAACAGTCGTTCGACACGCGTGCGAAGTCCGTCACCGAGACGATCGACAACCGCCTCGGCACACTCTCGACGTCCTTGACCGATGGTGCATCGCAGGCGATCCAGTCGATCGACTCGCGCCTCACCCACCTCACGGCGTCGCTGACCGACGGCGCGACACAGGCGATCCAGTCGATCGACGCCCGCCTGACGCACCTGACCACGTCGCTGACCGGCGGCGCGGCGCAGGCGCTGCAGTCGATGGATACCCGCTTCACCGAGCTCACGCTCTCGCTGACCAACACAGCGGCTCAGGCGGTCCAGTCGGTCGACTCGCGGCTCACACTGCTGACCTCGACCCTGTCCGACGGCACCGCGCAGGCGATCGAAGCCGTCGACCGCCGCATCACCGGCGTGACCGAGACGATCGACGGTCGCAGCTCGCTTCTCGCCAGCACGGTCGCAGCGCGCTTCCAGGAAATCCACCAGGCCATCGAGACCAAGGTCGGCTCTGTCGCCAACGACATCGACGTGCGTGTTGCGCAGTTCGAGGACCTGCTCGGCTCGCGGGTCGAGGCCGTGGCCGGCCGCATCGAGAGCAGCGGACGTCAGGCCAGCGAAGACCTGATGTCGCGCGCGGAGATGATCTCCACGACCATCCGCTCGCATGTCGAGGACGCCGAGCGTTCGCTGACCAACCTCGTGGTCAACACCAGCGAGACCATCCAGACCGGCGCCAGGACGGCGCAGCAGTCGCTGATGACGGTGTCGTCCGACGTCAATGCACAGCTGAAGACGACCTCGTCCGACGTCAATGCGCAGCTCAAGCTGACCTCGTCCGAGGTCGAGCGCGCGCTGACCGCCGTCGGCACGGGCGCTGCGAACTCGATCCTGACCAGCGCCCGCGAGGCGCAGTCGACCCTGGTGTCCGCATCGGGCGAAGCGTCCAACCAGATCAAGTCCCTGTCGGCCGACATCGAGCGCACCCTGTCGGCGGCGGGCTCGGCCACCGCAGCTTCGATCCTGGCCGGCGCGCGCGAGGTGCAGACGTCCCTCATCACCGCTTCCTCCGATGCCGCCAACCACGTCAAGACGCTCACGGCCGACGTGCAGCGCTCGCTGTCGCTGGCCGGCAGCACGACGGCAGAGGCCATCACCGCCGGGGCACGCGACGCGCAGAGCACGCTGATCGCGGCTTCGACCGAGACGGCGAACCAGATCAAGTCGCTGTCCTCCGACGTCCAGCGTTCACTTTCGATGGCCGGCACGTCGACGGCCGAGACGATCACGGCTGGCGCGCGCGAGGCCCAAAACACCCTCGTCACCGCGTCCTCGGATGCGGCGAGCCAGGTGAAGTCGCTTGCCGCCGAAGTGCAGCGCTCGCTGTCGCAGGCAGGCCAGTTCACCGCGGAGACGATCACGACCAGCGCCCGTGACGCGCAGAGCACCCTGCTCGCGGTCTCGGCCGAGCAGACCGGCCAGGTCAAATCGCTCGCCGTCGAGATGCAGCGTTCGCTGGCCATGGCCGGCGGCGCCACCATCGAGGCGCTCACGGCCGGCGTCCGCGACGCGCAAGGAACGCTCGTCACCGCCTCCTCGGAAGCGGCGAGCCAGATCAAGTCGCTGTCTACAGACATCGAGCGGACGCTCACCGCGATCGGCGCCGATACCGCGGCGGCGATCCTCAACAGCGCACGCGAGGCGCAGTCGTCGCTGACCGCGACGTCGGCGGATGCGGCAAGCCAGATCCGCGCGATCTCGACCGACATCGAGCGGGCGCTCGGCACGGCGACCTCGAACGCCACCAACGACATCCAGACCAGCGCGCTCAATGCTCAGAATGCGCTGATATCAGCCTCGAACGAGGCAAGCTCGCGGGTCAAGTCGAGCTCGGCCGACGTCGAGCGCTCGGTGCTCGCCGCCAGCGGCTCGTTCGGCCAGGCCATGACGGCCAAGACCGACGAGATCGTCACCTATGTGCAGCAGCAGGCCGACCGCCTGTCGAACTTGATCGACGCCAAGCGCGGCACGCTGGTGGACGCGATCGGCTCGAAGACCAGCCAGCTCACGCTCGACATCGACCGCGTCACCTCCGACGCGCTGAAGTCGATCGAGACGCGCGGCCAGGCGTTCTCGCAGTCGATGTCGGGCAACGGCAACGAGGTCGCACGCACCATCAACGCGGCGAGCGAAGTCGCGACCGGCGCGGTCAACAAGTCGCTCAGGGATCTCGAGCAGGCCTCGCGCGCGGCGATCGACCAGTCGCGCCAGGTTTCGATCGCGGCGGTCACCGAGATGCAGGAGACCAGCAAGATCCTGCGCACCGACACCGTTGCCTTGTTCGAGCGTCTGCGCGAAGGCAACATCCTGCTTCAGGAGGTGCTGACCGGAGCGCACGACAACCTCAACTCGCTCGAGCGTGCGCTGGTGACCCGCGTCGCAGACTTCGTCTCGGCGATGAACGACGTCACCGCGCGCAACGGCGCGGCGACGCAGAACCTCGAAGAGCAGCTCAACGTCTTCAACACCAAGACCACGAAGGCGCTGGTCGACCTCGGCGAGCTCTCGACCCAGTTCGACGCACACGGCAAGGCGCTCGTCGATGCCGCGGCCGTCGTCGAGCAGAGCAACAAGAACACCACCGCCTCGCTCGCCGAGCGCAAGCAGGCGCTGGAATCGTTGGTCACCACGATCGACCTGCGTACCGCCGATCTCGACCAGCGGCTGTCGCGCTTCACCGGCCTGCTCGATGAATCGCTCGCCGCGGCCGAGGAGCGTGCCCGCGACATCGCGCGCGTCGTGGCGGAGACCGCCGGTGCGGGATCTGCAGCGATCACCCGCCAGTTCGAGGCGGTGCGCGCGGCTTCCGAAGAGGAGCACCGCCAGACCATCGACGCGATGCACGACATCTACCGCCAGACTACCGACGAGGCGGACACGATGTTCAAGCAGTCGGCCGAGAAGTTCGGCAATCTCGTCGCCAGCATGAAGCAGATGGCGTTCGAGATGCACAACGAGCTCGAGGCCACCCGCAACGAGCTACGCCGCGGCGTGCTCGAGATGCCGCAGGAGGCCGCCGAGAGCACCGCGCAGATGCGCAAGGTGATCGTCGACCAGATCGAGGCGCTCGCCGAGCTCAACCGCATCGTCGCCCAGCACGGCCGCGGCCTCGACGTCACGACCGCGGGCCGCGCCTCGGTTGCGCGTCAGGAAGAACCGATGCTGGCGACCGCCAACGGCAACCGCGGCACCGAAACGCGCATGCGCGATACCGGAAGCGCGTCGACCCTGCCGCCGCCGGACCTCGGCATGCCCGCCTCGCGCCGCACCGAAGCCCCGCCGGTCGCACCGGCCGGCAACGACCAGAGCCGCGACGGCTGGCTGTCGGACCTCTTGAACCGCGCCGACACCGGCCCTGCCGCCCCGACCGGCCGTGAAGGGCCGCGCGGCCGCACGGCTGCTCCGCAGCCGCCGCAGGCCCCGCAAAACGGCGGCAATCCGCTGGAGTCGCTGTCGCTCGACATCGGCCGGCTGATGGACCGCAACCTCGCCGCCGAGATGTGGGACCGCTACCAGCGCGGCGAGAACAAGGCCTTCACCAAGCGCCTCTACACGCCCGCCGGGCAGAAGGCCTTTGACGAGGTCGCCCGCAAGTATCGCGCCGACCGCAACTTCAAGGGCACGGTCGACCGCTACATCGCGGAGTTCGAACGCCTGCTCGATGAAGTCGCCCGCGACGGCCGCGGCCCGCAGGAGCTGCGCGGCCACCTCACCTCGGAGACGGGGCTCGTCTACACCCTGCTCGCCCACTCGGCAGGGCGGCTGGGGTAAGCGGTCACGCTCGCAAACAGCGAAATTAAAAGCGGAGGCCTCACGGCCTCCGTTCTTGTTTGGGTATCGAAAAGCTAGGCCGCGATACTTTCGCGCCGGAAGCGATATCAGCAGGCTCGCACTGGCACTTTATCTGGATATATGTCAGGATATAACACGTACGGATGGCTGCGATGGCCAATACTGCGCAAAAAAAAGCACTTCGAAACTACCGGGCTCGATTGACCAAGCGCGGCATGGCGCGGTTCGAGGTGCTCGGCCTCGATGCCGACCGCGAATTGATCCGATCCCTCGCCAAGCAGCTTGCCGAAGATACTGCAGAAGCTGAACGGATCCGTTCTGCCGTTCGTCAGACGATCGCCGGGCCATCGCCCAACAAGGGTGGCATCCTCGCCGCCTTGCGTCGCTCACCGCTTGTCGGGACCGATCTCAACGTCACCCGCGCGCGCGACACGGGCCGCAAGGTTGATCTGTGACGCGCTACCTCCTCGACACCAACATCATCAGCAATGTCACGAAACCAAGTCCGTCGCCAACGTTGCTGGCATGGATGGCCGAACAGAATGATCACGATCTGTTCGTCTCAGCTCTGACAATCGGAGAAATCCGACGAGGCATCCTGGAGAAACCAGCGGGAAGAAAGCGCCGCGCATTGGAAGCTTGGTTCGCGGGCCCTGAAGGGCCCCCGTTGCTATTCGCGGGCCGCGTACTGCCTTTCGACGAGCAAGCGAGCCTTGTCTGGGCGCGGCTAATGGCAGGTGGGACTGCGAACGGCAGGCCTCGCAGCGCGCTCGATATGATCATTGCGGCCGTGGCGGAGGTTCATGGATTTGTTGTCGTGACGGACAACGAGAAGGATTTCGCAGGGCTGAAATTCGTCAACCCGTTGCGAGGGCGCGAAACGGACTAATGTCGGCATTGAACTGCGCCAGATGGCGCTGTCATAGTTTCAAGCAAGCACGTCGAACAGGAATTGGCCATGGTCTTCATTCTCTCGGATGATGGGCGACGACAAATACCCTGCGGTCAAGCGTGCATTCGAGCGGTACGAAACCTATCTCGCCGAAAAGCGGACCACTTTTCCACCTCGCGCCTACGAACTTGCAACCTCCGACTGGTTCTACAATCCGAGGGATCACCGCTGCCCGCATGATGCCTGGCTGGAGTCGCTGCAAATATTGGAGAAGCCCGCCCCTCAGCCTCGCCAGCGATCCTGTTCGATCATGCTTCGTTTGCTCGGTGCGTACCATGATGGCCACATCGAGATTACGTATCCGACGGTGTACGCCTGCTCGCTTCAAGAGCTTTCGCCGAATGCGCGGTCGCACGGCGATTGGCGCTATGACGAGTTTCGAATTTCAGATCGCGGCCACTTGGTTTATGAGATCGAATGGGCCTACGGCGCTCAGTGCAAAGCGTTCGTGTGGATCATTGAAGCAGACGATATCGATTTCCGCTGGATACCTAGACAGGGAAGCGACTAGCGTCCTGCGCCTACTGCCGCTTCTGCCCCTGCGCGGCCTGAGCTGGCGCTGTGGCGCGCGCATTCGAAGGCGCAGGCGCCGGCTTCGGCGGTTCGGCCGGCGGCGGCGCCTGTTGCGCGCTGCTGTTGCTGGCGCCGAACAGGACGCGGGTCGGGTTACGGTCAAAATTGTTCACCGCGCGGCTGATGTCGCCGAGGGTGCGGCGGCCGTCGGTCATCAGTGCGCCGGAGCGCTTGTCGAAATCATCGGCGAGCTCGCGGATCGACTTCACCGCCTGGAACAGCTCGCCGCCGTCCTTGCCGCCGGCCAACGTGTTGAGGCCGAGCATGAGACTGTCGGCCTTGAGCATGACGCCGTCGACCTTGCCCATGACGGCATCGATGCGCTCTGAGTTGCGCGCGAGCGAGGTCGTGAAGGTCTCGAGATTCTTCAGCGAGTTCTTCACCGACTCCTGGTTGTCGGCGACGAGCTTGTTGATGTTCTGCAGCGTGCCGCGGATGGCCTCCGTGACGTCCTGGAGCTTGTTCGGATCGGCGGTGAGCGTCGGGATGCCGTCCTCGTCGAGCGGTGGCGCCGGGGCCGCCTCCTCGCCGCCCTTCAGCGAGATCGCGGCAACACCGGTCAGGCCCTGGAACTCGAGGCCGACCAGGGTGTCCTTGCGGATCGGGGCGTTGTTCTCGACCATGGCGAGTGCGACAACCCGACGCGGGTTGTCCAGCTTCACCGAGACCACCTCACCCACCCGGATACCGTTGAAGTTGACACTGCCACCGTTGCGCAGGCCCGCCGCCGGTCCCTCGAACACGACCCGCAGCGGGCTGCGCTGCTTGGTGGTGTGCAGCGACTGGAACCACAGCACGAAGCCGATCGCCGCGGCGATCACCGCCAGCGTGAAGGACCCGATCAGAACGTAATTCGCCCGCGTTTCCATCAAATGCTCCGGCTACATCAGCTCATGACCGCGCGGGCGCGCTTGCCATGGAAATACTGCCTCAACCAGGGATGCTGCGAAGCCTGCATGTCGGCGATCGACCCTGCAGCAATGATCTTACCGTTCCCTAAAACGGCGATGCGGTCGCAAGCTGTATAGAGGCTGTCGAGGTCGTGCGTTACCATGAAAACGGTCAGTCCCAAAGTGCGCTGGAGCGTCCTGACCAGCTCATCGAAATCGCCGGCGCCGATCGGATCGAGGCCCGATGTCGGCTCGTCCAGGAAGACCAGCTCGGGATCTAGCGCCAGCGCACGGGCCAGCGCGACACGCTTGATCATGCCGCCCGACAACTCCGACGGAAAGCGCTCGGCCACCTCCGGCTTCAGGCCCACCATGGCGAGCTTGGCCATGGTGATCTCGTCCATCAGGCGCTGCGAGACCTTCAGATATTCGCGCATCGGAAATTGGATGTTCTGCCGCACCGTCAGCGAGGAGAACAGCGCGCCCTGCTGAAACAGCACGCCCCAGCGCCGTTCGACGCCACGGCGCTGCGAGCTATTGGAGGAATCCAGATCCACGCCGAACACCTCGATACGGCCGGCGACCTTCGAGACGAGGCCGATGATGGTGCGCGTCAGCACCGATTTGCCGGCGCCGGAGGGGCCGACGAAGCCGAGGATCTCGCCGCGCTTGACGTCGAGGTTCAGCCCGTCGAGCACGCGCGTTGCGCCGAACTGCACGGTGATGTCGCGAACGCGGATGATGGGGTCTTGAATTTCGGGTGCCATCATCACATCCCGATCGATGCAAAGAAGATCGCGAACACGCCATCCATGACGATCACGAAGAAGATGCCCTTCACGACCGACGAGGTGGTGTGCTGTCCGAGCGATTCCGCACTGCCCTGCACCGCAAGGCCCTCGACGCAGGCGACGATGCCGATCACCGCCGCCATCACCGGCGCTTTCACCATGCCGACGATGAAATGGTCGATCGAGATCGCGTCGCGCAGCCGTAAGAGGAAGGCTTCCGGATCGACGCCGCCATAGAGCCAGGCAACGAGCCCGCCGCCATAGAGCGCGGCCATCGCGCCGAGGAAGGCGAGGATCGGCAACGCCAGTACCAGCGCCAACATGCGCGGCAGCACCAAGACCTCGATCGGATCGAAGCCCATGGTGCGCAGCGCGTCGATCTCCTCGCGCATCTTCATCGAGCCGAGCTCGGCGGTGTAGGCGCTGCCCGAGCGTCCGGCGACCATGATCGCGACCAGCAGCACGCCGATCTCGCGCAGCACCAGCACGCCCAGCATGTCGACGACGAAGATGTCGGCGCCGAACCTGCGGAAATGGAAGATGCCCTGCTGCGCGATGATGCAGCCGATCAGGAATGTGATCAGCACGATGATCGGCACCGCGCGCCAGCAGACCTGCTCGAGATGATGCACGGTCGAGGTCAGGCGGAACGAGCGCGGACGGATCAGCACGCGACCGCTGGCTGCGAGCACCGCACCGAGCATGTCGACGAGATCGGTCACGGTCCCGGTGAGGCCGGCGACCCCGCGGCCGATCTGCTCCAGCATGCCGGTGATGGTGATGGTGCCGGTCTCGATGACCGGCGTCGCCTTGACCCGCCGCACCTCGTCGACGAGGCTCGAATAGTTGGCCGAGAGCCCTGCGATCTGGGCCTCGACCGCGCCTTGCGTCAGGCTACGGCGCAGCCGCTCGATCAGCCAGGCGCCGAAGGTGTCGAGCTTGGAGACTTCGGAGACGTCAATGAAGATGTTCGGCTGGCTGCCGGCGAGCTTTTCGGCGTCAGCCACCATACGCTCCAGGGCCGGCGCGAAGCTCGCGGTCCAGGTTCCCGTGGCGCAAAGTGCCAGCGCGTTGCCCTTGGCAATCCGCTCCAGCTTTGGATCGCCGTTCAAGATGTCCGCTCCCTAGCGAAGGGTTCGGATGAGAAGAGATGGTTGCGCACGCGCCCTTACCTTGAAGAAGGTATCCCCAACCAGCCATAGTTAGTTGCATCAGGTAACCAGCCGGTTCAGAAATTGCCAGAGTTCTAAATGACTTCCAGCAAACTTCCAATGTTGGCGGCGCGAATCGAGCGCTTCCCGATCGCCGGCCTGTTCACGATCAGCCGGGGCGCCAAGACCGAGGCCGTGACCGTCGTGGCGGAGGTGAGCCGGGGCGGCCTGACCGGCCGCGGCGAATGCGTGCCCTATGCGCGCTACGGGGAGACCCCGGAGGTGACGCTGAGGACGCTCCAGGCCATGCAGGAGGCGATCGGGGGCGGACTGGACCGCCGCGCCCTGCAAGCCGCGATGGCCCCAGGGGCGGCCCGCAACGCCCTGGACTGCGCCCTGATCGATCTGGAAGCCAAGGAAGCGGGTCTGCGGGCCTGGAACCTGCTCGACCGCCCGGTTCCGGTAGAGCGCACCACCGCCTACACGATCTCGCTGGGTACGCCGGAGGTTATGGCGGAGGCGACGGCCAAGGCTGCGCACCGCTCGCTCCTGAAGATCAAGCTCGGCGGCGAAGGCGATCCCGAAAGGATCGCCGCTGTGCGGAAGGCGGCTCCCGAATCAGAGCTGATCGTCGATGCCAACGAGGCCTGGACGGCGGCCAATCTGGAGCGGAACCTTTCCGCCTGCGCCGAGGTCGGCGTCATCCTCGTGGAGCAGCCGCTGCCGGCCGGCCAGGACGAGGCACTGGCGCGCATCAAGCGGCCGCTCGCCGTCTGCGCCGACGAGAGCGTACATGACCGCTCCTCGCTCGCGCCGCTCCGCGAGCGCTACGATGCTGTCAACATCAAGCTCGACAAGACCGGCGGCCTGACCGAAGCGCTTGCGATGGCCGACGCGGCGCAGGCGCTGGGTTTCGAGATCATGGTCGGCTGCATGGTCGCGACCTCGCTGTCGATGGCACCCGCAATGCTGGTGACGCCGCAGGCGCGATTCGTCGATCTCGATGGGCCGCTGCTGCTGGCACGGGATCGCGATCACGGCCTGCGCTATGACGAGAGCCTCGTCTATCCGCCGGAGGCCTCGCTCTGGGGGTGAGCGAAGAGGTGATGCCGCGCGGTCCACATCAGCACCGCGCCCGTGCCGGCCATCGCAGCCATGAGGTAATACAGCGCCTCGCCATAGCGCGCATAGATCGCGCCCGAGATGATCGAGGTCGTCGAGCTCAACAGCCCGCTGGTTGCCGCGTAGTAGCCCTGCCCGCGCGCCATCTGATGCGCGGGCACGTGACGCACCAGCAGGTTCATCACACCGACCTGGGTGAGGCCGAAGCTCAGCCCGTGTGTGAGTTGGACGATCGCGAGCACTGCGACCGGCGGCTCTTGCGCCGTGATCGCCCAGCGCGCCACCGCGCTCAGACCCCCGATCACAACCAGCAGCGAGGGATGCAGCGAAAGCCGGGGCGAGACCGCAAAGACGATGATCTCCGCGAACACGCCGAGCGCCCACAGGCCCGCGATGGTCAGCCCGCCGAGCCCATGAGCCTGCCAGTTGATCGAGGCAAAGGTGTAGTAGGCGGTATGGCTGCTCTGGATCAGCGCCGCCGAGGCGATGATCGCGAGGAAGCTCGCATCGCGCAGCAGGCGCTTGCCGCCATGCGCGCCTGCGCTCTTTCGTCGCGACTCATCCAGCGGCTGAAGCGAAAGGCCGCTGAAGGCGGTGAGCGCCGCAAGCGCGACGATGACCCAGATCAGTTCGCGCGCGGCGATGACGTCGACCAGGAGCCCGCAGGCGAGCGCACCGGCGATGAACGCCACCGAGCCCCACAGCCGCAGCGGCCCGTAGTCGAGCTTGTAGCGGGTGACGCCGCGCAGCGCATAGGCGTCCGTCAGCGGCAGCAGCGGCGTCCAGAAGCAGCAGGTGACGATATAGAGCAGCAGCACCGGCAGGGGTTGATGCTGCGTGCCGACCAGCGCGAAGCCGATCGCCGACGCGAACGCGGTCAGGATCAGTGCCGCGCGCACAGCCTGGCGCCGCTCGGCGAAGCCGGTCACGAAGGGCAGTGTGGTGAAGCGCGTGACCGCAGGGACCGCGCTGATGATTCCGATCCAGGCCGGCTCGATGCCGACCGCCTTCAGCCACACCGTGAAGAAGGGCAGATGCGTGCCGAGGACGGCGAACGAGACGCTGTAGAACAGCGCCAGGTGCACGGCGAATCGCCGGCCTTGCACTGCTGCGATGGGGATTTGTGATTCGCTCTTCATCAAACCAATTGCGATTCGGTCGATATCGTGGTGATCGTTACTGTAACGCGCACTGATTTGCGCGACGAGATTGCCATGGCCACTGAAGCATTCGCCCTCTCGCCCATGTCTGCCCGCGCGGCCGAGCCGAACGAGCAGGACTACGATGCGATCCGCGAGGCCTTCATGGAGACCGCGCGCGGCCGCTGGTTCCTCGGCGAATACGCCAAGCGCAACCGCAACGCCGATACGCGCATGGTGCTCGAGGCGGTCGCGAAAATCGAGGAAACCCTAGCGGCACAACGCCAACCCGTCGTCGAAGACCGGCTGCCCGAGGCACTCGTTGCGATTCGCCGCGCCATCCGCGAGGCCGAGACGATCGCGATCGCGGCCGTCGATCCGACCCTGCTCGAGACCAGCCTCGGGCCAATCCATCGCGGTGTGCGCATCATTAGGGAGATCTCCTGGCGCTGGCGCGAGATCGGCGCCGACGGGCGAATCTGCGACCTGATTGATTCGCAGCTCGCAGCCATCGAGGCCGCCTGCGGACAGACGTCGATCATCGACCCCCGTACCGAGCTCAAGGCCGCCTTCGATCTGCTCAGGGACCACGTCGAGCGCGTCGAAACGGGAGACGCGGCGGCGACTCGCCCCCCGCCCGCTCCGGCGCCCGAGATGCTCGCGATGGCGGATGCCGAGACAGCGATGTCGGCAAGCGAGCCACCCGCAGCGGAGATGCCGCGGGAGGCCGCGACAGTTTCCGAGCCTGAGGCCACGGTTGCCGCGACCGAGGTCGTCGGCGAGGTGGCGATCAACGAGGCGATGGACGTCGCCAGCGAGCCCGAGCTGGCGGAAGGCCACATCGCGATCGAAGAAAGCGCTGCCAAACCTGCCCCCATTGCGCAAGCCGCCGACAAGTTCGCGATCGACGCCGCAGCCGAGGCGGAAGACGAAGCTATTCTCGAGCGGATCGCGATGGAGATGGCCGCGCCCGATCCCGAGTTCGACGAGGCGATCGCCGAGCCTGCTGAAGCCACAGCCCCTGTCGAGACGCCCGTCGCCGCCGAGCCGGTCTTGCCCGAACCGGCCTTGCCAGAACCAGCCTTGCAAGAACTAGCCTTGCAAGAGCCAGCTTTGCCCGAGCCGATCGCAGCCGAACCGGTCGCGCCGTTCGAGCCCGCCGTTGCGATCATGGAACGTCCGGCGCCAACGGAGGCCTTGGCAGCTCTGCATGCGACGCTACAAGCGGCTTCGCAGGCTTCGTCCCTTCCGATGCCCTCGCCGCTGTCGGAGCCGTCACTCGGCGCAACCATTCTCGCGAGCGGCATGCTGCAAAAGCCACGCCCAGCCGCCAACGATCCACTGGCGCCAATCCGCCGCATGACTCAGGCCGAGAAGATTGCGTTCTTCTCGTGAGGCGCGAGCTCGGGGAACGACACCGAGGGTGCTTCTCGTTAGCTGAAGGCGCTCCAGCTCAAGAAGCGGTTCCCAGCGTGACGCAGATCACGCCTGGCGCCATCGTGACTTGCATCACGTACACTTCATGAACCCGGTCTAGCGTCCCCGCAACCAATCTCACGTCGAGATTAGTCCGAGGGAGCACGCTCATGTTCCATTTCAAATCATTCCTGATGTATGCGGGCCTGCTCGGCAGCCTGTTCGGCTTTGCGTGCAATCCCGTTGCCGCGCAGACCGCGATCGTCGAGCAGGGCAATGCCGCGCCGACCGCGCTGCAAGGCCCCGAGCAGCGGGTGGCGCTGGTGATCGGCAATTCGAACTACCGGAATGCCCCGCAGCTCGTGAACCCCGACAATGACGCGCAGTCGATGGCGCAATTCCTCAACTCCGCCGGCTTCGAGGTGATTTCCGCAACCGACCTGACCCAGAACGACATGCTCAGGGTCGTGCAGGACTTTTCCGCGAAGGTCGCCTCGCGCGGACCCAACACGATTGCGATGGTCTACTACGCCGGCCACGGCGTGCAGCTTGCCGGCGAGAACTATCTCGTGCCCGTCGATGCAAAAGTCTCGAACCCGACCGAGCTCGTCAACAATTCGGTCCGTCTGGTCGACGTGATGTCGACGCTGGAGACGATCCCGAGCCGCATGCGCATCGTCATTCTCGACGCCTGCCGCAACAATCCGTTCCCATCCCTGATCGATGCCAATCGCGGTCTTGCCATCGTCGATGCACCGAACGGCTCGATCGTCGGCTATTCGACCGCGCCCGGTGCTGAAGCTCTCGACGGCAAGGGCGATCACAGCCCCTACACCCAGGCCTTCCTCAACGTCGCGCGTGAACCGAACGTGCCGATCGAGCAGCTGTTCAAGCGGGTGCGGCTGGAGGTGAACCACACCACCGACGGCCAGCAAACGCCGTGGGAAAGTTCGTCGCTGACGAGCGACTTCTATTTCTTCGGTGACACCGCGGTTGCCGCCAACCGTGCGCCGGTGAACGCGCCGGTCGTGCAGATGGCGTCCAACCTGCCGAGCCGCTCCGCGCGGCAGGCCTACGATTACGTGCTCTCCGAGGGCAATCCTGAGTACTATCAGGAGTTCGTCCAGATGTACCCGCACGACCCGCTGTGCGACCACATCCGCTCGTTGCTCGCCAACCTGCTGATGGCGGAAGCCTGGCACAAGGCCGTTCTCACCAACTCACCGGTCGCCTACAAGAACTTCTACGACAGTTACGTCCGCAGCCCCTATGCAACGTCGGCATTAACGCTCCAGATAGAGCCGAAGCAGATCCCGCTGATGCAGGCGACGCATTTCCTCGCACCGCAGACCATCGCGCCGACGCTGAAGCCCGGCAATCTCGGCCCGACCAAGTACATCCCGCTCGTCAAGCAGGGCAATGGCGGCGCGCTGAACAACGCCAACAAGCCGATCGACAGCAACGTCATCGGCAAGGTCGGCAGTGGCGGCCAGATCAGCACGCCGCCCCCCAACAATCAGCCGAACACCACGCCGTCGCAGCTCCCGGGCAAGATCGTGACCCTGCCTGCGCCGACCAACGGCACGACCAACAACGGCACCGCCGGCAAGATCGTGACGCTGCCGGCGACGACCGTGGGCAAATCCAACGTCGACATCAAGAACGTCGACGTGAAGACCAACAACGTCCAGCCCCAGAACCAGCCGAACCGGACCGACAACGGCAATACCGGCATCGTCAAGCCCAACAACAATCCGCCGAACAACATTCTGCTGCAGACCAACCGTCCGCAGCTCAACACCATGCCGAGCCGCGCTGGCGGCGGTGCGATGAACAACACCTTCAAGCCGCAATATGCCCAGACGATGAATCAGGCACCGGCGAACGCCGGTATGACTCGCCGCATCGGCTTCATGCACTGATCACCCCTGGCTGCAACAATGGCGAAGGGCGGAGCAGCAATGCTCCGCCCCTTCGTCACGTCAGGCTGGGCCGCGCGAGCACGATCTCGGTGTTACTTCTCCCCGACGGGGAGAGGTAAACGGAGCACTTCGGCTCACACCAACCGACGAAGAATCAAGCCACGAGCTCGGCGAACAAGTCGGCATCGACATTGCCGCCCGAGAGCACGATGACCACGTTCCTGCTGGCAACATCGAGGCGGCCGGCGAGCAGCGCGGCGAGGGCAACGGCGCCGCCGGGCTCGACCACCAGCTTCAGCTCGCGATAGGCAAACGCGACGGCCGCGCCGACCTCCGCATCGGAGGCCGTGACGCCACGCGACAACAGTTTGCCGTTGATGGCGAAGGTCATCTCGCCCGGGATCAGCGCCATCAGCGCGTCGCAGATCGTGCGTCCGGCAGGGGCATGCGCCTCGCGGTGGCCACTCGCAAGCGAGAGCTTGTGATCGTCGAATGCCTCGGGCTCGGCCACGACGAGCTGGGCCTGCGGATAACGCGCTTTCACCGCAGTCGCGACGCCCGCGATCAGGCCGCCGCCGGAAGCCGGCGCCACGACGATGTCGGGCGCAATGCCGAGCGCCGCCATGTCCTCGGCGATCTCGCGGCCTGCGGTGCCCTGCCCTGCGATAACGAAGGGATCGTCATAGGGCCTGACCAGCGTTGCGCCGCGCTTCTCTGCGATGCCGCGCGCGATCGCCTCACGATCATCACGGTCGCGATCGTACAGCACGACCTCGGCGCCGTAGGATTTGGTGCGCTCGCGCTTGGAGAGCGGCGCATCCGACGGCATCACGATGGTCGCCTGCATGTCGAGGATTTTTGCCGCGGCCGCCACGCCCTGGGCGTGATTGCCCGAGGAGAACGCAACAACGCCGCCGCTGCGCCTGTCCTGCGGAATCGAGGACACCTTGTTGAAGGCGCCACGGAACTTGAAGGAGCCGGTCCGCTGCAACATCTCCGGCTTCAGGAACACTTTTGCGCCGACGCGCTCGTTCAGCACGGGGAAGGACAAAAGCGGGGTGCGGATGGCGAAGGGCGCGATCACGCGCGCTGCGGCATCGATGTCGGCAGGTCCGACCGGGAGGGGCTGTTCCGTCATGGGCAATTTGTATCCCGCCCCTTGACGGCTGGGAAGACACCGCCGCGTGAGGGTGCCGTGGAGTCAGGCGACGAAACGCGGCTGTTCCGGCCTTTGGGCGTGCGGCAGCACGGCGCCGACGGCCCGGATGCTGTCGACGAAGGCGCGCGCTGACGCCTCCCAGGTATGGTTGGCAGCAAATTCGACGCAGGCCTGCCTCGAAATGTCGAGCGCCGCGAGGCAGGCGCTGCGCAGATCCTCATCCAGCACGCCGACCGGCGCATCGCCGATCACGTCACGCGGCCCCTTCACCGGGAATGCCGCCACTGGAAGGCCGCTCGCCAGCGCTTCGAGGAGCACGAGGCCAAAGGTGTCGGTCCGGCTCGGAAACACGAAGACATCCGCGGCCGCATAGATTTCGGCCAGCGCCTCGCCGTGCTTTTCCCCCAAGAAGATCGCCTGGGGATAGGCCTGCTCAAGGCCGGCGCGCGCCGGTCCGTCGCCGACGATCACCTTGGTGCCGGGCAGATCGAGGTCGAGGAACGCCTCGAGATTCTTCTCTATCGCGGTTCGGCCGACGCAGAGGAACACCGGCGCGGGGAAGCAGAGATCGATGGCGCGGGGATAGAACAGCTTGTTGTCGACGCCGCGCGGCCACAGCACGACATTGTCAAAGCCACGTTCACTGAGCTCGCGCGCCAGCGCCGGGGTCGCCGCCATCACGGCGCGGCTGGACGCGTGGAAACGGCGCAGCGCCCGCCAGATCAGCGAGCCCGGAACCGGTACCCTGGCGCGGACATATTCGGGGAAACGGGTGTGGAAGCTCGTCGTGAAGGGCAGCTTGCGTTGCCGGCAATAGCGGCGGACCATGAGGCCGATCGGCCCTTCGGTCGCGATATGGATGCTGTCGGGGCCCGCCTCCTCGATCAGCTTGGCAATCCTCGCCGGCCGCGGCATCGCGAGCCGCACGTCGCGATAGCTCGGCATCGCGAAGGTACGGAACGATTGCGGGGTGAGGAAGCTGAACTCGACGTCCAGCGCCTTCGCAGCGTCAGCGAGCTTGGTCAGAGTCCGAACCACACCGTTGACTTGCGGGTGCCAGGCGTCGGTCGCGACCAGGATGCGCATCATGCGGCTCTTGCCGCGACCTGTGGAACGGCCGCAGGCTTCTGCAACTGATCTGCCCAGGTGATGATCTCGAAATGGCCGTCATCGTGCTCGACCAGCGCGGTGCAGCTCTCGACCCAGTCGCCGCAGTTCATGTAGCGGATGCCGTTTTCGTCGCGGATCACGGCGTAGTGGATGTGGCCGCAGATCACGCCGTCGGCGTCATGGCGACGTGCTTCGGCGGAGAGCGCCTGCTCGAACGCGCCGATATAGTTGACTGCGTTCTTGACCTTCTGTTTGGCCCATTGCGACAGCGACCAATAGGGCACGCCGAACATGCGGCGAAAGAAGTTGACGAAGCGATTCATCTGGATCGCGAAGTCGTAGGCCTTGTCGCCGAGATGGGCGAGCCAGCGCGCGTTCTGCACCACGAGGTCGAAGATGTCGCCGTGGATGACGAGATATCGCTTGCCGTCCACACCAGTGTGGACGGTGTTCTCCACGACGTCGATGCCGCCGAAATGCGTGCCGTAATAGTTGCGCAGGAACTCGTCGTGATTGCCGGGTACGTAGATGACCTTGGCACCCTTGCGAGCCTTGCGCAGCAGCTTCTGGACGAGGTCGTTATGCGATTGCGGCCAGTGCCAGCTCGATTTCAGCGCCCAGCCATCGACGATGTCGCCGACCAGATAGATCGTATCGGCGTCGTGGTAGCGCAGGAAGTCCAACAGGAGGTCGGCTTGCGAACCGCGGGCTCCGAGATGAACGTCGGAGATGAACAACGTGCGAAAGCGCCGCTCCGGGCTCTCGTCACTCACATCGTAACTTCCCATGCGCCAGCCTGTAACAATATCCCGTGACAGGGGGATGACCGGTTGAACCTGTGAGGCACCCTCAGATACGAATCAAACCTTGCCTCGCCCTCTTCGCGGATATCAGCCGCATGCGACAATCAGGCGACATGGCCCCGCAGAGGCCTCCGCAAAACTCCGGGAACCCCTAGGTTTATTGGTTAACGCCGGCTAGCCGCCGCCATCGCGGCCGAGGTCAATAGTATTTGTGGAAATGATGGATCGGCCCGTGGCCGTGACCGACGCTGAAGCGTTCGGCGGCGGCAATCGCCGTACTGATCCAGACCTTGGCATCGCGCACGGCCGTAGCGAGGTCCTCGCCCTTGGCAAGCCCTGCTGCGACGGCAGACGACAGCGAGCAGCCAGTGCCATGGGTGTTTTGGGTCGCAACCCGCGGCGCGGCGAGCGCGATCACGCCGTCCGCGCTGACGAGATAGTCGATGCTCTCGGCGCCCTGCCCGTGCCCGCCCTTGATCAGCACCGCGCGACAGCCAAGCGCGAGCAGGCGGCGCCCCTGGCTCTCGATCCCGGCCTCGCTCTCTGCTACCGGCTCATCAAGCAGCGCGGCTGCCTCGGGCAGGTTCGGCGTGATCACCGATGCAAGTGGCATGAGCCTTGTGCGCAATGCCTCGACGGCCTCTGCCGCCAGCAGCCGGTCGCCGGAGGTCGCGACCATCACTGGATCGAGCACCACATGCCGTGGCGACCATCGCACCAGGCTGGAGGCGATCGCATCGATGCTCGCGGCCTGCGCCACCATGCCGATCTTGACCGCGTCGACATCGAGATCGGAGAACACCGCATCGATCTGCGCGGTCACGAACCCGGCGGGCACCGCATGAATGCCGGTCACGCCTTTGGTGTTTTGCGCGGTCAGCGCCGTGATCGCGGAGGCGCCGTAGACGCCGAGCGCGGCGAAGGTCTTCAGGTCGGCCTGAATGCCGGCGCCGCCGCTCGAATCGGAGCCGGCGATGGTGAGCGCTATGGGCGTCGTCATGGCGCGGCTTTCGGATGGATCGGGGCCATGGTCTGTCCTAACGCGCATACCCGGGACCAGCAAGCTTGCTTACGCCACGAGGCCAGCAAGTTCGCTTGCTAAAGCCGGCCGATTTTGGCCTATTAGCCGCCAAATCATGCCTTCGGAGCAACCGCGATGGTTCCTTTCTTCGTTCAGATCAAATGCAAGCTCGGCCAGTCCTACACGGTCGCCAACGCGCTCGCCGAAGCCGAGATCGCCTCCGAGATCTATTCCACGGCCGGTCACTATGATCTCCTGGTGAAGTTCTATGTCGACAAGGACACCGACATCGGCCACTTCATCAACGAGAAGGTACAGGTCCTGCCGGGCATCCAGGACACCCTCACCATCATCACCTTCAAGGCGTTTGGCGGCCGCTAGCCGCCCAATCTCACCTCTCCCGCAGGGAGAGGTCGGATCGCATCGAAAGATGCAGTCCGGGTGGGGGGTACGATCTCACTGATCGCTGCGGCCCCTCACGGGATTGCTTCGCAATCCGACCTCTCCCCGCTGTGGAGAGGTAAGACCCCGCGATCAGCCGGGCCAAATCTCATCTGCTCTAACCGCCCTCCTTCCGCTTCGGCGGCGGCTTGGGTCCCTCGACCGGCGGCAGCGATTTCAGATATGCGGCCATCGCGGCGCGGTCCTCCGGCGTGAGCTGCGCGAGATTCTTGATCACCGGCCGCATCGCGCCGGAAGCACTGTCGCCCTCGGGCATGTCGCCGGTCTCGAGGAAATCGGCGATGTCCTTTTCGCTCCAGTCGCCGATGCCCTTCTGCGTGATGTTCGGGACCCAGCCCTCACCGTCCGGACTGGGGCCACCGGCAAAGCGTTGCGACGTCATCAGGCCGCCGAGCAGATTGCGCGGGCTGTGGCACTCGGCGCAGTGGCCAAAACTGTTCACGAGATAGGCGCCGCGATTCCATTGCGGCGCGCGCGCGGCATCGGCTACGAAAGGCGTACCGTCCATGAACAGAAATTTCCAGACGCCGACATTGCGGCGAATGTTGAACGGAAACGGCAAATCGTGATCGCGCACCTTGCCCGGAACGGCGGGCAGCGTCTTCAGATAGGCGAAGAGATCGCGCACATCGTCCACCTTCGCATGCGCGTAGGACGTATAAGGAAATGCCGGGAAGTAATGCGCGCCATCGGGTGAGACGCCCTTCATCACCGCATTGACGAAATCGGCCTCGCTCCAACGTCCGATCCCGTCGGCCGGATCCTGCGAGATGTTGGGCGCGTAGAAGGTGCCGAACGGCGAGCCAATCGCAAGCCCGCCGCCAAGCCGCAGGCGGTCGGGCTGGCCCGGCACAGCATGGCAGGAAGCGCAACCGCCGGCGTTGAACAGCTCCTGCCCGTTGGCAAGATCGGGCGCACGCGAGGCGGCGGGCAGTGCCAGGGCGACCGGCGCCGTGAGCCACCAATAGAGCGCGAGGCCAAGACCGGCGGCAAGCAGCGCAGCAATGATCGTTCGTCGCAACATTCACGAAATCCATCGATGTCAGACGAACTTAAGGCTGCAGCCACCGTCGCTCCAGCCACGAATAATTTAGATGGTTTGAACGCTGGAGGGGAATAAATTCCAAGTCGCACTGTTTGGACGTTTGCCACCTTTCGAGGTCAACAGGGAGAGACCCATGAACAAGCCCCTTTTTGCCACGCTCGCGCTGACGGCCGCCGTTGCGTTTGCCGGACCCGCCTGCGCGGAGAAACTGAAGGCGACGCTGGACGGCAAGGCCGAGGTGCCTGCGACGACCAGCAGCGGCACCGGCACGGCCGATCTCGACTATGACGCCCCCAGCAAGAAACTCTCCTGGACCGTCACCTATTCCGGACTCTCGGGCCCGGCGACCGCCGCTCACTTCCACGGCCCGGCCGAGACCGGCAAGAATGCCGGTGTCGCGGTCGCGATCCCGAATGCAACGTCGAGCCCCGTCAAGGGCGAAGCGACGCTCACCGACGCGCAGGCCGCCGATCTGCTCGGCGGCAAGTACTACATCAACATCCACACCGCAGCGAACCCGGGCGGCGAGATCCGCGGCCAGGTGACGAAGTAAAGCGTTGCGACATCCTCGCGCGACGAGAGGCCGGGCGCGCCAGCGTCCGGCCTTTTTCAAGCCCACGACAAGGCATAGCGCGCGCCCTGTCCAACGCCGTCATCCTCCAACTCCCGCGAAGCACATCACGCGCCCTGCATGTATCGAACGGGATTTTTCGGATCCGACGTGAAGATGTCGGCAACTTCCGCGAACAGCAGCGACATCGCATTCTGCCTCAGATCATCGAACCTTTCGAAACTGAAGTTGTTGCCGCCCATTCGCAATTCGCCGAGCTGTCCCGCATATCTGGGGACGACCGGCGCGCCCTGCCTCGTCACCGCTACGTACACGCTGATGTAGTTCTTCTGAAGAGCAACACCAATCACCGGCCATTCGGTGGTCTTCCCAGATTTGATCGCATAACGAAATTTTCCATAGCCGATCATCTTCATCCGCATACCCGCCTCTCCCGCTGGTGTTCCCTTATGGAAAAACCGCTTGAGGGCCGGAGCAGCCTGAACGATCAGCTTGTGAAGGTTGACCAGGTCATGCTTTCGCTCTGGATCGAAATCGAGATAGGCCTGCAATGTATCTGCCGTCACGCGGAACATGCGAGTCTCGACTGTTGTCGTTGAGCCAATGTGCTTTTCTCCATCCGCAGTGTGCCACGCGCCGGCACCACTTGCTTGATCGAAATTGATCACCACCGTGCGCTGACACGCAGTCCGCTTCGGCCGGGCGAAATTCGATGGTCTGACTGGTGATTCCGGGTTATGGTCGTTGGTCGCACGCGTTGTGCAGGCGGCCGACTTTTCGAACAGAATGCGGAGCTCGCGCCGGATCGCCAATTTGAATGGCTGGGCCAAGCGACCGTTCAGTGCGTGACAAGGTCAGGTCATGGGCGGGCACTCGACCGATTTCCTCAACGGGGGCGGCAAGATGGGCGCGCTGATGCGCGCGCACGATTGGTCGACGTCCCCGCTCGGTATACCCGCGCAATGGCCGGACACGCTCAAGTCAACAGTTGCAACTTGCCTCAATTCCCGCTTTCCCATGGTCGTTTGGTGGGGGCCGCAGCTCATCATGCTGTACAACGATGCGTGGCAGCCGATCCTCGGCGAGACCAAGCATCCCCATGGCCTCGGCCGACCGGGCGCCGACTCCTGGCCCGACACCTGGCCGATCGTCGGTCAACAATTCGAAGGCGCACTCAAGGGCGTCGCGAACTGGTCGCAAGACCTGCTGCTGGCGAGCGACCGCCACGGATACATGGAGGAATGCTATTTCACGTATTCACATAGTCCGCTGATCGATGCGACCGGCAACATCGTCGGCGTCCTCACGGCGGTCGTTGAAACCACCGCGCGCGTCCTGACCGAGCGTCGGATGCGCGTCTTGGGCGCGCTGTCCAAGGCGACGATCGAAGCAACGACGGGCGCGGTGACCATCGAGGAGACCTGTCAGAATCTTCTGGATCTGCTCTGCTGCGACAATCCCGACATCCCGTTCGCCGTTCAATACATAGCCGACGAGAACGGGAACGCCCGGCTCGTCGCTGCAAGCCAGATCGATCGCGCTCTGTTTCCGTCCTCGTTGTCGGCGTTGTCACCCGACGATGAATGGGGCATCGTCAATGTCCTCAATACGCGCACGCTGCGGATCATCGAGCGATCGTCCGAACCTCCCTTCGCGCTGCCGGGCGGCACCTGGCTTGAGCCGACGACGCAACTCGTCGCGTTGCCACTTTTGCGCAAGAGCTCCGGCAACAACCTTGCAGGCGCGCTGCTCATCGGCGCCAATTCGCGCCTGCATCTCAATTCAGAATATCTTGATTTCCTGATGCTGGTCGCCGCCGAACTGGCGGGATCGATATCGGCGCTCCAGAGCATCGAGAGGGAGCAACGCTCCGCGCGGGCCAAGGAGCTTCTCGTGCGAGAATTGCAGCATCGAAGTCGCAATTTGCTCGCGGTGGTCCAGTCAATCTCGGAACGGACGCGGGCGGGGAGCGCGTCACTCGATGATTATGCAGGTGACTTCAACGGGCGCCTGGCCGCGCTTTCGCGGGTTCAGGGCCTTCTCTCCCGCGAGGCGTCGGAAGCGGTTGGCCTTGATGAGCTCGTGCACATGGAAATGAATTCGCTGGGCGTGGCGGATTCCTCCGACGTCTCCATCGGTGGCCCGAACCTAGCCCTTCCCAGGGATTCCGTGCAGATGCTTTCGCTCGCTCTGCACGAACTGGGCACGAACTCCATCAAGCACGGTGTCCTCAATGGCTCCGGCGGCACCCTGCAAATCCGCTGGCAGCTGGCGAGCACTGACAAGCCCGCGCTGCGTCTCGAATGGAGCGAACATAGACGGAAGCTCGCCGAGCTCGTCATATCGCATCGACATGGTTTCGGCCGGACACTGCTCGAACAGGGACTGCCCGGACAGCTCGGGGCGACGACGCGGTTCGACTTGCGGCCCGATGGCTTGCGGTGCGTTATCGAACTGCCCATTAAACCCGCGACATGACGCTCAAGCACAACTTCAGCCGCGTCGGGCCGCCTTGATCGCGGCGACGTCGATCTTCGTCATGCCCATCATCGCTTCGAATGCGCGCTTTGCTTCGTCACCGCCCGCCGCCATCGCCTCCATCAGCACGCGCGGCGTGATCTGCCAGGAAATGCCCCATTTGTCCTTACACCAGCCGCACGCATTCTCCTGCCCGCCATTGCCGACGATGGCATTCCAATAACGGTCAGTCTCCTCTTGATCGTCGGTCGCGATCTGGAACGAGAAGGCTTCGCTGTGTCTGAATGCGGGACCGCCATTGAGGCCGAGACAAGGCATGCCGGCGACCGTGAATTCGACCATCAGCACATCACCCGCCTTGCCGGATGGATAGTCACCAGGTGCGCGGCGGACAGCATTCACTTTGCTGTCGGGGAACGTCTCGGCGTAGAAGCGGGCAGCAGCTTCGGCGTCCTTGTCGTACCAAAGGCAAATCGTGTTCTTTGCCATTCGCGATTCCTTTCAGTTCCACTCCAATCAGGTTCAATCCCCTCGCCCTGATATGGTCGCAGCCAATGGCAATTTCTTGACTCGTCCCGCGTCAGCCATCAGATTTCGGAACAGACTCGCGCGCGACGCACATCGCCGCTGCAATCCCTGGTTTTTTCAACAGGTGCGGTCTGCCTATGAGGCGCTTTACGTTGCCGGCTCAAAGATGTCTGCACGACAAAGCACGGGTTCGCCCGCTGTTTGCGCTTCTGTCGGCAGTCGCCGCCGCAGCGCTCGCTTCATCCTCCGGATTCGCCCTCGCGCAATCCGCCATGGAACGGCAGGCTCAATGCGAGCTGTCCTTCATCCGCGACACGCGATCTCCCGTGGCCATCCAATACATTCGCGCCGCCTGCAACTGGCTCGCGCTCAACGGAGACTCCCTGTTGAACGAACGAAGCAAGGGCTACTATGTTTGCCTCGTGCAGCAGCTCTCGGGCGCCCAGGCCAACGAAGCCGCCGCCGCGATCATCTCGGCATGCCGGACGTCAAATCCGCTCTAGCGAGGCCAAGCGCAGCAAGTTGTGCCGACCGGGATAAAACCCATGTTCCGTGTTCTGCATCATTCGCCAAGCTCACTAACGAAGGTGCATGGACCGAAAGGTTTCCTTCCTCGCCCTGCGCCCGCTTTCAGTTACAGATTTCTCGGTGCCCGTACTGCCCAACCGCGATATCGACTCGACAGCCCTGCCGAACTGGACGGCAGCTCCTGGTGTCGCAATAGATCTGGCCCGTCGTCTGCGGCTTCGACGGTGCGGACTCGACCTTCTTCCTCTCGTCGTCTCGCGGCTTGGAGTCATCGCGGGTCGCGACAGGCTTCTTGTCCTGGACCTTCTCGCACTCGTTGTCGTCGTTCACCCGGTAGCCGGCGCGGCAGGTGATCTTCACGCAAGTGTCGGCGTCCGCCTTGAAGCCGCGATCGCAGACCAGCGGACAGACACGGCCAGGCTTCGCCTTCAGCGCGTCCAGCGCATCGCCGCTCGCGAGCTTCACGTCGAACTTGGTGCCGGCGTATTTGTTGAACTGGGTCAGCGAGCGCTGCGAGGCTGCATTCCAGTCGCCATCGGCGGATGATGTCAGACAGCCGACGCGCCGCAACTCCGACTGCACCGATTTCGCCAGCTCGGCCGCAGAGAGGGTTGACGTCGGCGGAGGCGCAAGCACCGCCACCTTCTGGGTCTCGGCAGACCGCGTCTCAGAAGCCTGCTGCGCAGCCTTCTCGGCTGCCGCCTTTTCGACGGCCTGCTTCTCCGCGAGCGCCTTCGCGGCTGCAGCCTCGGCTTCCTTCCGCCGCTGCTCAGCGGCCGCTGCCTTGGCTTCCTCGGTCTGCTTGGCCTTCTCGGCGGCTATGCGGGCGTCCTCGGCCGCCTTGGCCGCGGCAGCGGCCTTCTCCTGCTCCGCCTTCTGCGCGCGTTCGGTGGCGAGCCTTGCCCTCTCCTGCTCGGCCGACCGCGCCTTCTCGGTCGCGGCCGCGCGCTCTTCCTCCGCGGCTATCTTCCTGAGCTGCACACGCGCGAGGTCTGCGTAGAACCCGTCCGGATAGGCTCGCAGAAACGCTTGCCATGCCTCGCGATCGCCGGCCTGAAGCGCGAGCTCATAGTCCCGCCGCAGGCTGTCCTGGGGGGCGGCCTGCGGACCAGGAGCCGCGGCCGGCTTGGCCGGCACCAGCGACACATCATCGCCGCCGAGCGAGCCATAAACAAACGGCTCCTGCTTATAGCCGGTCGTCTTCAGCACATCGTCACGCACGAAACCGAGCGCTTTACGCAGGTCCAGTCCAGGCGTGGGGAGACGATCGACAAGAGCTGTTGCGAACGGACTATTCTTCGCGTCACCGTCCGATGCGGTCGATCCCGCCTTGGCGGCAAACGCAATCATGGTGTTTGGGCTGGTCGGCTCGACCTTGGCGAGCCCGCGCCCGATCGCGCGCGAGGCCACGGTCCGCTTCATGGTCTTGGCGAAAGGGTTGTCGCGGCAGGCGTCCAGGATGACGAGCCGAAGCTGTTTTGCCGGCTCGATGCTGACCAGCACCCGATCGAGCGGGAACGCCTCGTCATAGACGTCGGTATCGGTCTCGAGCACGGCATCGGTCGGGATCAGGTAGTTGTTGCCATCCACCTCCATGCCGTGGCCGGCATAGTAGACGACCGCAACATCCGCGTCGCGGCTCTTGCCGCCAAACTCGCGCAGCGCCTTGCGCATCTCCGCGGCGCTGAGGTCCTGCCTGACGTCGACGACATCGAAGCCGGCCGTCTTCAGCATGCCGCCGACCAGGCCGGCGTCGTTGACCGGGTTGGATAGCCTGGGCACGCTCTTGTAGGCTGAGTTGCCAATGACCAGCGCCACGCGCTTCTCGGCGTGGGCCGAGCCGCATCCCATCAAGACGGCAAATATCGATAATACGAAAAGACCAAAACGACTCACTGCAGTCCCCCCAGGAATGCATCTGGCAGACTAAATTCAGCCTGCCGAAAAGCAATATTCGTTCTGTGATATAAGTCACACTGCGATACCCTTTTGGACGGCCACCAGGCACTTTCGGTGCGGACGATTGAGTCAGGGTTAATCGCACCCTGATGTTGCATACCGTCCGAGCCCATCAGCGCCCCACCGCTGCGCTCGCGTCCAAGTTCGTTAGGCCGCACTTAGCGCCTGCGCGAGATCAGCGATCAGATCCGCGGGGTTTTCGATGCCGATCGAGAGCCGGATCGTGGAATCCAGAACGCCAATCTTTTGGCGAATGTCGGCGGGAACGCCGGAATGGGTCATCGTTGCAGGCAGGCTCGCGAGCGACTCCGTCCCACCCAGGCTCACTGCCAGCTTGAGGATTTGCAGCGCGTTGAGGAATTTCACGGCCGCTTCCTTGCCGCCGACGATGTCGAACGAGAACGTCGATCCCGCGCCCAGGCACTGCCTTGCGAACACGCGTCCGGCCGGCGACGTCGCTTCGTGGTGACCGAGATAGTGGACCTTCGCCACCTTGGGGTGGTCGCGCAGGAAGTCGGCCACGAGCCGCGCGTTGCCGTCGGCCTTCTCCATACGGATGCTCAGCGTCTCCAGGGAACGGCTGATCATCCAGCACGAATGCGGATCGAGCTGCGTGCCGATGGCGCCGCGCAGCGCCTTGACGCCCTTTATGACAGCCTTTGCGCCGAGGGCGGCGCCGGCGATGAGGTCGGAATGACCGCCGACATATTTGGTGAGCGAGTACAGGGAAATATCCGCGCCGTGCTCGATCGGCCGCTGGAATACCGGCCCGAGCAACGTGTTGTCGCACGCGATGATCGGCGTGTGGCCCTGGGCCTTGCCGATCGCGTCGGCAACGCGCCGGATCATCGCGATATCGACGAGGCCATTGGTCGGGTTGGCCGGGGTTTCGATGATGATCATCGCAACGCGGCCCTTGCGCATGGCCTCCTCAGAGGCCTGGCTGACTGCCGCTTCGTCGATGCCATCGGCGAAGCCCACGGCGCTGATCGAGAGGCGCGCAAGCGTGTTCGTCAGCAGGGTTTCCGTCCCACCATAGAGCGGTTGGGAGTGCAGGATGACGTCGCCCGGACGAACGAAAGCGAGAATGGTCGTCGCGATCGCAGCCATGCCGGATGAGAACAGCGCGCAGCTCTCGGTGCGCTCATAGACCGAGAGGCGGTCCTCGACGATCTCGCTGTTGGGATGATTGAACCGCGAATAGACGAGGCCCGCTCCCATGCCTTCCGGCGGCTCGCGCCGCCCGGAGACGAAATCGAAGAAGTCCTGCCCATCCTCGGCCGTCCTGAACACGAAAGTCGAGGTCAAAAACACCGGCGGCTTGATGGCGCCTTCCGACAGTTGCGGATCATAGCCATAGGTCAGCATCAGGGTTTCCGGATGCAGCATATGGTTGCCGATGTGGGTCTTGGACGGGAACGGTTTTGCCATGGCCTGTCTCGCTGTTTCTCGAGTGAGCCTCGCCGCGCGTTGGAACCCTGCGATTGCAAAGCAGTCAGGAGCTGGATGCGCCGGCATCCAACGACTCATCGTCAACGTCGCGGCGGCTCAATCCGAGGATAGCTCATGCGCGGCGCTCTGGCAGCGATTGGTCGGCTGCGGCGAAAGAAATTCCTGCGGCGGCTCAGGCGCTACAATGCCGCCTCTCTTACCGCTGTCATTCCCTGCGAAAGCGGGGAATCCAGATGCTATGGGGTAAGCGGCGACTGGGGTAAGCGGCGGTGAGGGT
>NZ_JBANBK010000090.1:0-32785 GCF_053572325.1 Bradyrhizobium sp. UFLA05-112
GGCGTTCGAGGGGTGTCCACACCCTCACCGCCGCTTACCCCAGTCGCCGCTTACCCCATAGCATCTGGATTCCCCGCCTTCGCGGGGAATGACAGTGGTGCGTGCGAATAACAGAGGTGCGTCTGGCTGGCTGGGTACGCTTACGCCGCTTCCGCCTCTGCCTCGCCAACACCGCGCTTCAGCACGGCCCGGGCGGCTTCGCGGTGGTCCGGCGTGATGTGGCTGGCGACCAGCTTGATTGCGGTCGCGAGCACGGCGGCATCATCGGTGAAGCCGAGCATCGGCAGCATATCCGGCACGACATCGAACGGCAGGATGAAATAGGCGATCGCGCCCAGCAGCGATGCCTGCACATGGCGCGGCGTCTGCTTGTCGAAGGCGCAGTAATAGGCGGCGAGCAGATCCTCGGCGAACGGCAGGTGCGCGACCACGCGCTTCAGCTTGCGCCAGAAACGCCGGCGCACGGTCTCGCGGTCTTCCGCCAGCCGATCGGCCGGCTCAAAGCCGACGCTGTGTTCGGCAGCAGCCATGGTCCAAAACTCCCCGTTCAGGTCGGCGCGGCCGATTGTCCCAGCCGATGCCAATCACAAGATGGGGATGCGCCGCCAGAGCAACAAGACGTCAGCCAAGGCCTGCCTGTCTGGCAATGACGTTCATCGCCTTGGCGAGCTCGATATCGAGCGCAGTGACGCCGCCGGCATCGTGGGTCGAAAGCACCACCTCGACCGTCTTGTAGACGTTCTTCCATTCGGGGTGATGGTCCATCTTCTCGGCCACCAGCGCTGCGCGCGTCATGAAGCCGAAAGCCTGGTTGAAGTCCCTAAAGGTAAACGTCCTGCCGATCGCTTCGCGGCCGCCCGTCTCGGTCCAGCCGGATAGTTCGCTCAAGGCCTGCTTGCGTGCTTCCGCCGACAGCCGCTCCGTCATGGTCGCCTCCGTCTTCAGGGGAACTTTACCCTAACACCCTGCCGACGCCCGGGTTCAAAAGGGGTTGTCGTTCATCCGCTAACCATGACGCAGTTGTAACCCTGACAGGCAAGAAATTTGCTACAATTGCCCGGGTAATGACCTGGCCAAGATGAAACCGAGCCTGAAACGCCCGTATGGGAGATCGATGACCGGGGGCCTCGAGCTGGCCGAAACATCCACACCGACGTCGCCGCGATCGGCGGCGCGGAAGACCATGCTCGTTTCGCTCGCGTTCGTGCTCGCCATCGTCGGCGCCTTGGTCGGCGGCTATTATTTTGCGATGCGGCCGGTGACGCTGAAGATCGCGGTTGGCCCGGCCAACAGCGACGACGTCAAGGTCGTACAGGCGCTGACGCAGGCCTTCGTCCAGAGCAAGGGCTATGTCCGGCTGCGTCCGGTCCAGACCGACGGCGCCACCGCAAGCGCCGACGCGCTCGCCGAGAACAAGGTCGACCTCGCCATTATCCGCGGCGATCTCGACGTGCCGAAGACCGCCCAGGCCGTCGCCACCCTGCGCAAGAACGTCGTCGTGCTGTGGGCGCCGCCGGCCGGCAAGGGCAAGAAGAAGGGCGCCAAGATCACCAAGATCGCGCAGCTCGCCGGCCACCGCATCGGGGTGGTCGGCCGCACCCAGGCCAACGTCAATCTCCTGAAGGTGATCCTCCAGCAATATGGCGTCGATCCCGCCAAGGTGGAGATCGTGCAATTCCCGGCCAATGAAGCCGCCGAAGCGATCCGCACCCAGAAGGCCGACGTCTATCTCGCCGCCGGTCCCGTCAACAGCAAGATCACCGCGGATGCGATCGCCGCCTCCACCAAGGACGGCGGCACGCCGACCTTCCTCGCGATCGATTCGGCCGACGCCATCGCGCAGAATCATCCGGTCTATGAAGCCGCCGAGATCCCGGCCGGTACCTATGGCGGCTCGCCCGACCGGCCCGATGACGAGGTCAAGACGATCAGCTTCGCCCATCACATCGTGGCGCGCAAAGGTCTGTCGGAAACCACCGTTGCCGCCTTCACCCGGCAGCTCTTCGCGATACGCCAGCAACTGGTGACGGAATTCCCGCTGGCGGCGAAGATCGAGACGCCCGACACAGACAAGGACGCCGTGATCCCCGTGCATCCGGGCGCTGCCGCCTTCGTCGACGGCGAGGAGAAGACCTTCCTCGACAGATACAGCGACTACATCTGGTGGAGCCTGATGGCGCTCTCGGCGATGGGCTCGATCGGCGCCTGGTTCGCCGGCTACCTGAAGAAGGACGAACGCGACAACAACAGCCACCTGCGCGAGCGGCTGCTGGACATGATCGCCGCGGCGCGGCGCTCCGAGACCGTCGACGAGCTCGACCAGATGCAAGGCGAGGCCGACGAAATTCTGCGCGATACGCTGCGCTGCTTCGACCACGGCGCCATCGAGGAAGGCGGGCTCACCGCCTTCAATATCGCGCTGGACCAGTTCCACGCTGCGGTCGCAGACCGCAAGGCGGCGCTGCTCAGCCTGCCGCAGAACCTGCAGCGCGCCGGCGCCCAATTCCGCGCTGCCGGCAACGCGTAATTGCTTGCGCGCGTAATCGCTGCGTCACATTGTCTCAATATAGCGTTGGCTTCGCAGGACGGCAGCCGCCCTGACCGCTTCCGAGACGATTCCCCATGAAAATCAAATTCTCCCGCCGCCAATTCCTCTCCACCAGCGCCGGTGCGCTCGGTGCGATCGCGATGCCCTATGTGTCGCGCGCGGCCGACCGTCCGATGATCACCCATGGCGTGCAGTCGGGCGACGTCACGGTCGACGGCGGCGTGGTCTGGGCGCGCGCCGATCGTCCCTCCCAGATGCTGGTCGAGGTGGCGACGACGGATAGCTTCAAGGATGCCCGCGCGCTGCCGCCGATCGCCGCGCTGCCCGAGAGCGATTTCACCGCGAAGATGCTGGTCGAAAATCTGCCCGGCGGACAGGACATCTTCTACCGCGTCCGTTTCCGCGATCTCTCTCACACCGCGATCGCGAGCGAGCCGGTGGTCGGCCGCTTCCGCACCGCGCCCGCTGACCGCCGCGACGTCAGCTTCGTCTGGGGCGGCGACGTTGCCGGTCAGGGCTGGGGCATCAACCCCGACGACGGCGGCATGTTCACCTTCTCCGCAATGCACAAGCACCGTCCGGACTTCTTCCTGCATTCCGGCGACACGATCTATGCCGACGGCGTGATCCCCTCCGAGGTGAAGCTGGCCGATGGCAAGACCTGGAAGAACATCACCATCCCCGAAAAGGCCAAGGTCGCCGAGACGCTCGACGAGTTCCGTGCCGCGCACAAATACAATTTCACCGACGACAACGTCCGCGCCTTCAATGCCGAGGTGCCGATCTTCGTGCAGTGGGACGACCACGAGGTGACCAACAACTGGTCGCTGTCGAAGGATCTGCCCGCCACCTACAAGGAGCGCAACATCACCTTGCTCGCCGCGCGCGCGGCGCGCGCTTTCCATGAGATGTATCCGATGCGCGAGAGCATCGTGGAGCCGGGCCGGGTCTATCGCCAGATCTCCTACGGCCCGCATCTGGACGTCTTCATGCTCGACGAGCGCAGCTATCGCGGCCCCAATGGTCCGAACCTGGAAACGGAATACGGCCCCGCGTCCTACTTCCTTGGGCCCGATCAGATGGCCTGGCTGAAGCGCGGCCTGCTCAACTCACGCGCGACCTGGAAGGTAATCGCCTCCGATATGCCGCTCAGCCTGCTCGTCTATGACGATGCAGCCAACAAGAAGGGGTCGGAAGCCTTTGCGCAGGGCGATGGCCCGCCGCGCGGCCGCGAGCTCGAGATCGCCGACCTCCTGCGCTTCATCAAGATGGCGCCGATCAAGAATACGGTGTGGCTGACCGCCGACGTGCACTACGCCGCGGCGCATTACTACGATCCGAACAAAGCGCAATTCCAGGATTTTGAGCCGTTCTGGGAGTTCGTCTCGGGTCCGCTGCATGCCGGCACGTTCGGGCCGAACGAACTCGACAACACCTTTGGACCGGACGTGCGCTTCATCAAGGCACCAGGCCTCGACAAGCAGAACCTGCCGCCGTCCGCCGGCATGCAATTCTTCGGGCACGTCAAGATCGATGGCGCCAGCGGGCAGATGACCGTGACCCTGCGTGACCGCGCCGACGTCGCGCTGTGGTCGACCACGCTCGATCCGAAGCTCGCTTAGAGGAAGCTGCTACCTGGAGGCACGCGCGCGCAGTGCGGCTTCCATCGCGTCACTCGAGCAGGGCTTCTGCAACCGAGGCACGTCAGCGAACTCGGGCGGAATCCGCGTCTCCGCGCCATAGCCGGTCACGAAGACAAACGGGATTTTCAGCGCGACCAGGCGCTCGGCGATCGCGAAGCTCTTCTCACGCACCAGCTCGACATCGAGCAGCGCGAAGTCCGGTACGCGGTCGGTGATCGTATCCAGCGCACGCGCGACCGAAGCAACGGTACGCACGTGCTTCACGCCGAAGCCGAGCAGGCGGTCCTCGAAATCGATCGCGATGATCGGATCGTCTTCAACGATCAGCACGTCGGCGGGGACATCGAAGCCGTCGAATGAAGCGCGCTGCATGATCTCGTCGGTTGAGGGCTGCATGGTCGTTCCGATCAGGATGGCCTTGGCCCGATGCATGCGCCCCGCGCACCGGTGGTTCCAGGAACGAAACCCACCACACCACAGTTTTCCCGTCTGTCCACTTGTGCACACTAACGCCGAATGGAACCCGCTAATGTCGAGGGGAGATCCGGGGAGTTTTGGGATGGATGCGCGAAGCAGCAAGTCAGCCGAGATTGCGAGCCGGCCCTACAACAATCTGCTGCGGCGACTGAGCCAGGCCGACTACGCGCTGATCGCGCCGCATCTGACAAGCGAGACAGCATCGGCGAACGAACTGCTCTACAATCCCGGCGATGACGTCCAGGTCGTGCACTTTCCCTGCGGGCCGTCGCTTGCGACCTTCCTCGTACCCAACGAGGACGGCCGCGACGTCGAGACCATTCTGGTCGGCCGCGAGGGCGCCGTCGGCGGCATCGTCAGCGAGGGCTATCTGCCGGCCTATACGCGGATCGTCGTGAAGTTCGGCGGCCCCTTCGTGCGCATCCATGTCGGCAAGCTCGAGGCTGCCAAGCGGAGCTCGCCATCGCTGCGCAATGTCTTTGCCCGCTATGCCGATTGCATGCTCGCGCAGATCTTCCAGTCGACGGCCTGCAACGCCATTCATTCGATCGAGCAGCGCACCGCCAAATGGATCTTGGCCGCGATGGAGCGCACCGACGGCGACGACAGCGTGCCGCTGACCCACGAGCAGCTCGCGACGCTGCTCGGCGTCGGGCGCAGCTATGCAAGCCGCGTCATCCAGTCGTTCAAGGCGCAAGGTGTGATCGAGACTCGCCGCGGCTCGATCCTGGTGCGCAACCGCGATGGCCTGAAGTTGCGGGCCTGCCTGTGCAATGACGCGGTGAAGGACCATTTCGAGGAGGTGCTGCGCGGGGTCTATCCGACGGAGGAGGCCGATGGCGGCGCGGAAGGGGGTCCGCTAACCCCCTCCCGCTCCTAAGCCCCGGGGATTCCCGGACAAAATTCAGTCAACCAATCCCGAAAGAACGCATTGTTTTTTGGCGTTTTCTGCCTATATTGCGCTGCAAACGCGTTAGGTGCCCGGCTCTGATGGCCGGGTTTCCTTTTTGGGCGGAAAGCGCCCGTTTCTCAGGTTTCCAGCGTTGTTTCGAGAAGAGGTCCCGGTCTGACCGGCGAGATCGCGCTAACCCATTGTTCGACCGCAAAGAAGCTCACTCATGAATCTTCGTAACGTCGCCATCATCGCCCACGTCGACCACGGCAAGACGACCCTGGTCGACCGTCTCCTCCAGCAATCCGGCACCTTCCGCGAGAACCAGAAGGTGACCGAACGCGCCATGGACTCCAACGATCTGGAGCGCGAGCGCGGCATCACCATCCTGGCCAAGGCCGCCTCGGTGCAGTGGAAGGACACCCGCGTCAACATCGTCGACACCCCAGGCCACGCCGATTTCGGCGGTGAGGTCGAGCGTATCCTGAACATGGTGGACGGCGCGCTGGTGCTGGTCGATGCCGCCGAAGGCCCGCTGCCGCAGACCAAATTCGTGGTCTCCAAGGCGCTCAAGGTCGGCCTGAAGCCGATCGTCGTCATCAACAAGGTGGACCGCCCCGATGCGCGCCCGACCGAGGTGATCAACGAGGTGTTCGACCTGTTCGCGGCGCTCGACGCCAGCGAGGAACAGCTCGACTTCCCGATCCTCTACGGGTCGGCCAAGCAGGGCTGGATGGCCGAGAGCCCCGAAGGTCCGAAGGACAAGGGCATGGAGCCGCTGTTCGACCTGATCCTGCGCCACGTCGCACCGCCGAAGGTCGAGGAAGGCCCGTTCAAGATGATCGGCACCATCCTGGAGGCCAACCCCTATCTCGGCCGCATCATCACCGGCCGCATCTCGTCCGGCATCCTCAAGCCGAACCAGCAGGTCAAGGTGCTCAACGCCGATGGCAAGCTGGTCGAGCAGGGCCGCATCACCAAGATCCTGGCGTTCCGCGGTCTCGAGCGCACGCCGCTCGAGGAAGCCGAAGCCGGCGACATCGTCGCGATTGCGGGCCTCACCAAGGGCACCGTCGCCGACACCTTCTGCGATCCGACCGTCGAGGTGCCGCTGCCGGCACAGCCGATCGACCCGCCGACCGTGTCGATGTCGTTCATCGTCAACAACTCCCCGCTCGCCGGCACCGAAGGCGACAAGGTGACGAGCCGCATGATCCGCGACCGTCTGCTCCGCGAAGCGGAAGGCAATGTCGCGTTGCGCGTCGTCGAAGCCTCCGACAAGGATGCGATGGAAGTGTCGGGCCGCGGCGAATTGCAGCTCGCGATCCTGATCGAGACCATGCGCCGCGAAGGTTTCGAGCTCTCGGTGTCGCGTCCGCGCGTCGTGTACCAGATGGACGAAGCCACTGGCGCCACCATGGAGCCGATCGAGGAAGTCGTCATCGACGTCGACGAGGAGCATTCCGGCGTCGTCGTGCAGAAGATGAGCGAGCGCAAGGCCGAGCTGATTGAAATGAAGCCCTCGGGCGGCAATCGTCAGCGCCTGGTGTTCTACGCGCCGACCCGCGGCCTGATCGGCTACCAGGGCGAGCTTTTGACCGACACCCGCGGCACCGCAATCATGAACCGCCTGTTTCACGGCTATGCCCCGTACAAGGGCGAGATCCAGGGCCGTCGCAACGGCGTGCTGATCTCCAACGACCAGGGCGATGCGGTGGCCTATGCCATGTTCAAGCTGGAAGATCGCGGCCCGATGATGATCGAGCCGGGCTGGAAGGTCTATCGCGGCATGATCGTCGGCGAGCACACCCGTGACAACGATCTCGAGATCAACGTTCTCAAGGGCAAGCAGCTCACCAACATCCGCACCACGTCCAAGGACGAGGCGGTGCGCCTGACCCCGCCGATCCGAATGACGCTGGAAAAGGCGCTCGCTTATATCGAGGACGACGAGCTCGTCGAGGTGACGCCGAAGTCGATCCGGCTGCGCAAGAAGCACCTCGACCCGAACGAGCGCAAGCGCGCCGAGAAGGCCAAGGAAGCAGTGGCGTAAAGCCACTCCCGCTGTCATCTCACTGTCATGCCCCGCCACCGGGTCTCGCCTTCGGCGAGCCCGATGACGGGCTCAGGCGGGGCATCCAGTACGCCGCGGCTTCTCAATACACGACTACTGTCTCTGGAATACTGGATCACCCGCCTTCTTCGCGGGTGATGACAGCTCGTTTATGGTGGCTTCTCAGCGAACGTGCTAGAGCCCAGCCATGATCTCCCTCCCCTCCTCCGTCGACGTCGCGATCATTGGTGCGGGCGCCGCTGGCCTCGGTGCAGCGCATGCGCTGAAGGACTCGGGCCTCTCTGTCATCGTACTGGAGGCGCGTGACCGGCTCGGCGGCCGCGCCTGGACCGTCCAGGCCTCTCCGGAGGTGACGTTCGATGTCGGCTGCGGCTGGCTGCATTCGGCGGACAAGAATTCCTTCGTAGGAATCGCCGAACGACTGAATTTCGAGGTCAATAGGGATCTTCCGCCCTGGCGCGATCGCGCCTTTGGCGAGGTGTTTCCCGACAGCGAGCGCGAGGACTTCGGACGCGCGATCGACGAATTCTATGAGCGCGTCGCGGAAGCTGCGCAAGACGACGAGGATGCACCAGCCGAACGCTATCTCGAACCCGGCAATCGCTGGAATCCGATGATCAACGCAGTCTCGACCTATGTAAACGGCTGCGAGCTCGACCGCGTCTCTATTCTGGACATGGACGCTTACGAGGACACCTACTTCAATTGGCGCGTGCGGGCCGGGTTTGGCGCGCTGATCGCGGCCTATGGTGCGTCATGTCCCGTGGCACTGAACTGCAACGTCATGCTGATCGATCACGCCGGCAAACGCATCCGGCTCGACACGTCGCTCGGCACGCTCGATGCAGCAAAGGTGATCGTCACGGTACCGACCAACCTGATTGCAGATGAAGCGATCCGGTTCTCGCCGCAGCTCCCGGCCAAGGTCGACGCCGCGCGCGGCCTGCCGCTGGGCGTCGATGACAAGGTGACGCTGGCGCTGGAGAACGCGGAAGCCTTTCCAAAGGAAGGCAATTTGCGCGGCGCCACCATGCGCACCGCCATGGGCACCTATCACATCCGCCCATTTGGTCAGCCCTGCATCGACGGCTTTTTCGGCGGCCGCTTTGCACGCGAATTGGAGGACGCCGGCGACGGCGCCTTCGCCGCACAAAGCATCGACGAGATCGCCGGTTACCTCGGCAACGACATCAGGCGCAAGCTGAAACCGCTGCGTGAGTCGCGTTGGGCTCACGACCCCTTCGCCCGCGGTTCCTATTCTCACGCGCTCCCCGGTCATGCCGGCGACCGCGCCGTGCTGGCGGCTCCCGTCGATGGGCGGCTGTTCTTCGCAGGCGAAGCGACGTCGCCGAACTTTTTTTCGACCGCACACGGAGCGCGAGATTCGGGGGAGCGCGCCGCAAAGGAAGTGCTGGCGGAAATGGCAAAGCTGTAGCAACGAACTCCGTCATTGCGAGCGCAGCGAAGCAATCCGGAAATCCCTCCGCGGAAAGATTCTGGATTGCTTCGTCGCTTCGCTCCTCGCAATGACGAGGGCTACTGCTCGATCACCCGCGCCCGCAAATCTGCGTCCGGCACGAAGCACGCATCGTACTTGCCGAAAATGCGGTAGCGGTTGCGTGCGACGAGATTGTAGAGCGCGTTCCGCAGCGGCTTCGGCACGGCGAACAGCGCGCGCACCCAGCCCCAGCGGGGAAGCTGCGAGAGCACCGTAAGTGCGGCGTCCGATTTCATGAACGCCTCACCGCCGTGAACGACCGCGTTGGTGTCGGGATCATCGGGATCGATGCCGAAGGTTTTCGCGAGCCTCATCCCATAGCCCGACTGGATCGGCGTAAAACGAAAGCGCTTTGCCGTGTCGCGCGTCGCGACGAAGCGGACCCAGCGTGAGCAGAAGATGCAGACGCCGTCGAACAGGATCACGTCGTCGTCGGGCCATCTGGGCATCAGCGGTTATCCAGCATCAGAAGTGCGACAAGCATCAGCACGATGGCCGGTCCTGTCTTCACCAACGCGCCGAGCGGCTCTATCCAGAGATCGGGCGTCAGGATCGCCGCGCCGACCATATAGCCGAGCGAGGCGATGATGCCCGCGACGAGCCCGACGCCCGCGGTGCGGCGGAACGCGATGAGCACCCCGATACTCATGTCCATCAGGCTGGTACCGATGGTGACGGGATCGACCAGTGCGGCTGGAAAGCCGTGCGCCGACAGGATGCCAGCGGCGGCGCGGTAGGAAACGAACAGGGCGATGAAGCCGGAGACGACCCAGAACGCGACCAGGCTCGCAAAGACAAGCGCCTTGACCAGGTATAGCCGCGCGAACCATTTGTCCTGGATGGTGGCGGGATGACGCCCAATCGTGTCTGTCAGCGTCTTCGGCACGATGGCTGTAGCTGCAATCCAATGCTGCGGGTCGCCCGTCACGCCGCGGCGCAGTTCGGCGATCGCGGTCGAGCGCATCGGCGGCATCCAGCCGAGCCGGCTGGCGAGATCGCCTGCCCACGCGCCGCAATCGAGCAGGAATGTCGGCATCGCAAAATGCGACCAGCCTGCGGTGCCAAAGGCGATGCGGAACTGCTTGATGACACCGGCCATCGCCACCTGTTCCGCCTGCATCAGATCCCAGCTGACGGCTTTCACGGCGGGATCGTCGATGTCGCGCGCCGCGAGCCAGGCGATCGTGGCCGCGATGTCCTCGACCGCAACGGGCCGGAAGGGCGTCGCCATCTCCTTGGCCGGCAGGTCGAACGGAAAGGCAGCGAGCGCGCGCAGCATGGCGCTGCCGCCATAAGCCGACGGTGCGACCACGAAGCCGGGGCGCAGGATCGCGTGAGGAATGCCGGAAGAGCCGATCAGGCGCTCGGCCTCGCGCTTGGTCGTGGCGAACGCTGTGTGATCCTCGTTGGCCGCGCCGGGGATCGAGATGTGCACCAGCCGGATCGTGCGACCGCTCGCGCCGATCGCCTGCAACAGGCGCGCGACGAAGTCGCGATGCACCGCATTGATGTCGCTTCCGGGGGCGTCCTGGAGCACGCCCAGGCAATTCACGATCACATCGACCGCATGCTCGCTCAAAAGGCGCGTCAGCGCCGCCGCATCGAGGTTGAGGATCTGCAACTCGATGTCGAGCGCGCTCATCTTCTGCGCTGGCGACAGCTGTCGCGCCACACCGATGACGCGAAAGCCACGGGCGCGCAGATCGTCGGTGACGAAGCGGCCGATCAGGCCGGAGGCTCCCAGCAGGAGAATGTTGTGCACCACTTCACTCATCGCGTCACTCAAAACGGCTTTGCGATCATCAGCCAGAGGATCAGCATCGTCGCGCCAAACCCCGGGAAGCCGAAGACGAACCACCGGCGGAACAGCACAAAATAGCGCGGCGGCAGGGCCACGCGCTGAACCACCGCCTTGCGCGCGAGATCGCGCATCTCGATCTGCATGAACACCACGGGCACCCAGAACAGCCCGGCGACCGCGTAGAGCGCAAGCGAGACGAGCAGCCACCGCTCCGTGATCGCCGTCGCCGAGAGCATCATCAAGAGACCGCCCGTGACCGGCTGGAGCATGACGGCCGAGAGCGTGAACAGGGCATCCGCGATCACCACGACCGAGGCCGTGCGCGCGATGAACTCGGCATCCTGGCTGCGATGCGCCATCAGCATGAAGAACGCGATGCCGCTGCCGGTACCGAGAATGACGATGGCGCCCATGACGTGCAGATATTTGACCACGAAATACAACGTCATGGTTTTTTGACTGCCACGGGCTTCGGCGATTTCAGCACGCGTTCCAGCTCGGCGCTGACGGCTTTGACGCCGGCTTCAGCCTCGATCATCCAATGGCCCTCGCTGCCCACGGCAGGCAGGGCGCGGAAATCGACCTTGCCACCATTGATGCGAAACGCATCGGCCAATTGCCGCGAAAATGCCGGCGCGAAATAGGTGTCGTTGGCCGCCACCAGCCACGTGACGGGCACGCGCGCCGCCTTGCCGAACTCGCCTGCCACCGAGGTGAGAGTATGTGGCGCGCAGATCTGGTTCGGGAAGTCGTTGGCGTGGCCGCCGCGCCCGGGTGCGAAGACGATGATGGCGCCAACCGTCTTGGGGTCGGCATTGGAGAGTGCCAGCGCGCCCCAGCCGCCCGCGGAATGACCGAGCACGACGGCGCCATCCTTGTGGACAAAATCCTGCTCTCGCAAGAATTCCAGCGCGCGTGCGATTTCCTCGGCGGTGGCGCGGCCCGAGCGCGCATAATCCGCCTCGTCGCAGCCGCCCTGATCCTCGACATAGCGGCCGCCGGTTGTGCCATGGCCGAGCCGTTCCGGCACCAGCACGGCAAAGCTGCGCGCGACCAGGAATGCAGCCAGCGCGCGGTACTCCGGTTGCGGCATTTGCGCACGACGCAGCACGTTCTGCGTCGAGGCATGCGCGATCAGCGCGAGACGGAACGGGCCGTCGCCGGGCGGCCGGAAGAGCAGGGCGCGCGCCGCGACAGTCGGGTCGGATGTCGGCACGCGCCACTCTTGCCGGCGAAACGGCTCGCCTTCCGCGCCCGCGGCGCCCAACGCGCTCCGTGCGCATACGGGCGAGGCCGCCAGCATGGCGAGCCAACAAAGGATAACGACGAGCTTCAGGGACCGCATGAGTTTGCCGGAAGCGGATTCGAACAGCGAAGGCCAGAGTAGCTGGAACGAATCATCCTGGGCGGACTTTTCTGCGTGGCCGCCATGAAGGCCTTTGTCACAAAGCAGTTTTGCACCGGTGCGCGGCAGGCCAATGCCGTCCAAAGCGGCGCCCTGTCCTCTTTCGGTACAACACGGCCATGAAACTGATGCAGAAAATCCACACGTTAACCGATAATTAACGATGGCTCTTGCCGCCGGCCCGGCGACTTGGTTTGATCGCGTCCATGAGCACAACCCTGATCGAGGTCCGGCCGGCCAAAGCTGCAGACGCAGCCGCGGTGGCGTCTACTCATGACGAAGCCTGGCGCTCGGCCTATCAGGGCATCATCCCCGGTGCCGAGCTTGAAAAGCTGATCAACCGTCGCGGCCCGCAATGGTGGGACAGCGCGATCCGCAAGGGCAGCCGCGTCAGCGTGCTGGTGTTCGGCGACAAGATTGCGGGCTACGCCAATTACGGCCGCAACCGCGCCCGCAGCCTGCATTTCGACGGCGAGATCTACGAGCTTTACCTGCGTCCGGAATTCCAGGGGCTGGGCTTCGGCCGGCGCCTGTTTACCGCCGCCCGCCGCGACCTGACGCAGAGCAATTTGAAGAGCATGGTGGTCTGGGCGCTGTCCGATAACGATTCGGCCACGGAGTTTTACCGGGCGCTGGGTGGCCGCATGGTGGCGCGCTCCTCAGAGCGGTTTGGGCCCAAATCGCTCGACAAGGTCGCTTTCGCCTGGACCAATTGATCTGCCGTCGTTGGATCGGCCGTACATCCTTCCGCCGATACCGTTCGACCATTTGAGCCGGTAGAACCGGGGTTCATAATTTCGCGAAAAGTCGATGGATCGGCGGGCCAAGCCCGCGTATGACAGCGCCAAATCGCTGCCGGGCGAGATCCTTTCGACAAACACGGAGTCTTTTATGCGTATCGATGCGGTCTCGATCGGGGCCAAAGTGCCAAACGAAGTCAACGTCATCATCGAAGTGCCGGTTGGCGGCGAGCCGATCAAGTACGAGATGGACAAGGAAGCCGGCACGCTGGTGGTCGACCGCTTCCTCTATACGCCGATGCGCTACCCCGGCAATTACGGCTTCATCCCGCACACGCTGTCGGATGACGGCGACCCCTGCGACGTCTTGATCGTCAATACCCGCGCCATCATCCCCGGCGCCGTCATGAGCGTGCGCCCGGTCGGCGTGCTGTTCATGGAGGACGAGGCCGGCGGCGACGAGAAGATCCTGGCGGTGCCGTCGTCAAAGCTCACGCAGCGCTACGACAAGGTCAAAGCCTATAGCGACCTGCCCGACATCACGCTGCAGCAGATCCAGCACTTCTTCGAGCACTACAAGGACCTCGAGAAGGGCAAATGGGTGAAGATCCTGCGCTGGGGTGGCCCGGAGGAGGCGCACAAGCTGATCCTCGAAGGCATCGAGCGCGCGAAGAAGAAGTAGAGGCCTCTTGTCCCGGACGCGGTGCGGCATGAAATGATGCGCCGCTGAGCCGGGACCCATGGTGCCGCTGGGCCTGGCTCGGCAGCGCATCACTGGCGTGCTGCGCTGCGTCCGGGGCACGAGCTTCGTTTGGAATGGCTATGCGCCGGCTTCTCAGGATCATCCGCAATGTCGTTCTGTTGATCGCCGCCGGCGTGCTCGTGCTCGCCGGCGTCTTGCTGTTCAACGTCTCCACGCGGGCGTCGCGCCAGGTGCAGGTCGCGCCGATCCCCCGCGCCACCGTCGATACCGAGAGCGCGGCAAAACGGCTGTCGGAGGCGATCCGCTTCCAGACCATCTCGAACTTCCTCAATCCGGAGCAGGACGCTGACGCTCTGCGCGGGCTCGAGGCGCATATCTCGCAAAGCTTTCCGGCGTTCAATGCGACAGCCAAGCGCGAGGTGATCGGCGGCCACAGCCTGCTCTATACCTGGGAAGGCTCTGATCCCAAGGCGCAGCCGATCGCGCTGCTCGCGCATCAGGACGTGGTGCCGATCGCGCCGGGCACCGAGAAGGACTGGCAGCAAAAACCATTCGACGGCGTTGTCGCCGACGGCTTCATCTGGGGCCGCGGCTCCTGGGACGACAAGGGCAACCTCTATTCCATGCTGGAGGCGGCCGAGCAGATGGCGAAGGACGGCTTCCGCCCGAAGCGGACGATCTACTTCGCCTTCGGCCATGATGAGGAGGTTGCGGGCACGCGCGGCGCCAAGGTGATCGCGGCCACGCTTGCCGCGCGCGGCGTGCATCTCGACTTCGTGCTCGACGAAGGCCTCTTGATCGCCGAAGGCATGATGAAGGGCCTGGGCAAGCCGGCCGCGCTGATCGGTGTCGCAGAAAAGGGTTATGCGACCCTCGTGCTGACCGCGCATACGACGCCGGGACATTCCTCGATGCCGCCGCGCGAGACCGCGATCGGCATGATGAGCGCGGCGCTGGCGCGGCTGGAGGATCACCGGCTGCCGATGCATATCCGCGGCGCGGTCGCCGAGATGTTCGACACGCTGGCGCCGGAGATGAGCGGCTTCAGCCGCATCGCTCTCTCCAACCTCTGGCTGTTCAAGCCGCTGCTCTTGCGCGAGTTCGGGAAGAACGGCCCGAGCGAGGCGATGGTCCGCACCACCACCGCGCTCACGATCTTCAATGCCGGCGACAAGGACAATGTGCTGCCCGGAAATGCGGAGGCCACCGTGAATTTCCGCCTGCTGCCCGGCGACACGCAAGCCAGCGTCACCGATCATGTCCGCACCACGATCGACAACGAGAAGATTTCGATCGCACCGTTTCCCGGCAATACCGATCCGCCGCCGGTGACGGGGACCGCGAGCAAATCCTATGCAGCGCTGAACCGCACGATCCGGGAGATCTTTCCCGACGTCGTCGTCGCGCCCAGCCTGATGGTCGCCGCAACCGATTCACGCCACTACGCTGATATTGCCGACAACATTTTCCGCTTCTCGCCGGTGCGCGCCAATGGCGAGGACTTGAAACGGTTTCACGGAACCAATGAGCGCCTCAGCATCGAAGGCTATGCCGACATGATCCGCTTCTACCGGCGGCTGATCGAGAATACGGCGGGCTGAATCACCTGGTCATTCCGGGATGGTGCGTTAGCACCGGAATGTCAATCGGAGTTCTACACCGCCGGCTTCGACAGGCCGGCGATTGCGCAGGCGGCGCGCAGCGTGTTCACCAGCAAGCACGCCACCGTCATCTGGCCGACGCCGCCGGGCACCGGCGTGATCGCACCCGCAACGTTCAACGCTTCCTGATAGGCGACGTCGCCGACGAGACGCGTCTTGCCGCCCTCCCTGGGAACGCGGCTGATACCAACGTCGATCACGGTCGCACCCGGCTTCAGCCAGTCGCCGCGCACCATTTCCGCCTTGCCGACGGCAGCGTAGACGAGGTCGGCACGCCGGACGAGCCCAGGCAGATCGCGCGAGCGCGAATGCGCAATCGTCACCGTGGCGTTCTCGTTCAGCAGCAACTGCACCAGGGGACGGCCGACCAGGTTGGAGCGGCCGAGGACGATGGCGTTCATGCCCTCGAGCGAGGCGTGCACGCTCTTGGTCAGGATGATGCAGCCGAGCGGCGTGCACGGCGACAGCGCCTGGAAACCGCCCGCGAGCCGGCCGGCATTGTTCGGATGCAGCCCATCGACGTCCTTGGCGGGATCGATGGCGTTGATAACGGCCTCGGTATTGAGACCCTTGGGCAGCGGCAGCTGCACCAAAATGCCGTGCACGGCGGGATCGCGATTGAGTTTTGCGACCACCGCCAGCAAATCCGCCTGCGAGACGTCGGCCGGCAATTTGTGCTCGAACGAGGCCATGCCGGCCGCCTGCGTCTGGGCGTGCTTGGAGCGGACATAGACTTCGCTGGCGGGATCGTTGCCGACCAGCACGACAGCCAAGCCCGGGACCAAATTGTGCTCGCGCTTGACGCGGGCAACCTCGTCCGCGACGCGGGCGCGGAGCTCCGCTGCAATGACTTTTCCATCGATGATTTTGGCCGTCATGTCCTAATCCCCATTCGTCGACTTGGCCGCGGCAAGCCGGCGCAACGCCTCTCCAAGGCGCGCCGGGTCGCCGTCGACCGCAATCTGCTTCAGTCGCGAGGTGGCACCCGAGAGCAGCCGCACGCTCGCCTTTGGCACGCCGAGCGATTTCGCAAGCAGCTGCAAGACCGCACGGTTGGCCTCGCCGCCATCGGCAATCGCGCGCACCCGCACCTTGAGCACGCTGCGGCCGTCGGAGAGCGCCTCGATGCCGTCGATGTCGTCACGGCCGCCGCGCGGCGTGACCCGCAGCGCGATACTGATGCCCGAGGTGGAATAGCGCCAGGGTTCTGTAGAGGGCTTTGTCGAGGCCAATGCCCGCCTGCTTCGCCTAAATCACGTTCGGGTAGATGTAGTATGCGATCACCTTCTGGATAAACAAGATGATCAGAATCAGGATGATCGGCGAGATGTCGATGCCGCCGAGGTTGGGCAGGAAATTGCGAATCGGCGCCAGCACCGGCTCGGTGATGCGGTACAGGAATTCCGCCACCGCCGAGACGAACTGGTTGCGGGTGTTCACCACGTTGAAAGCGATCAGCCAGGACAGGATCGCGGAGGCGATCAGCAGCCAGACGTAGAGGTCGAGCACGATGAGGACGATGTCGAGAACGGCACGCATGGCTGTGAGAACTCTGGTTCCGGTGGGGATTGAGGCCTTTTGCTAGATATCGGTTCCCCCCGGCCCAAACAAGGGAAGTCCCGGCACCGACCGGCCAAAACCGGGTTATGCCCGTCCTTGACTTGACCTTGGCGGGGACTTAAATGGCCCCCGGTTGTCGGCCGCGTTTACCAGAGCGGCCAGCAAACGGGGCCATAGCTCAGCTGGGAGAGCGCGTCGTTCGCAATGACGAGGTCGGCGGTTCGATCCCGCCTGGCTCCACCACGCTTCGCCCTTCGGGCTACGCGTGGCGCAGCCACGCAAGAGTCCGAGGGGCGAAGCGTGGTGTCCGGCGAAGCCCAAAGGGCGAAGACGGACGAAGCTGGCCCTTGCCTTCCATCCAATCGACTTCAGTCGCACAAGATCAGCCGTTGCGCGTCCGCAAGGCGAAGACCAAGCCGCGCTGCGATCACTCAGCGGCTTGTGCCATGACAGGTCTGCGCACCAGCCAGCCATCGATGAAATTCTTCAGCCAGGCCCGTTCGGCAACGTCATAGACCGCGCGGTCCGCGAAATGATGGTGGCGGGCGCACGCGCCGGGCGCACTCAGGCCGTCATAGCCACGCGTGGTCCAGCGATGCATCATCGCGTAGGTCACGTCGGGATGAAACTGGAAGCCGAAGGCATTGCCGGCACAGAACGCCTGCACCGGAAAATCATCGCCCTCGGCGAGCAGCTCCGCGCCGCCGGGCAGCTCAAAGCCTTCGCGGTGCCAGTGATAGACCTTGCCCGGCCAATCCGGGCACAGCGCGTGGCCCGCGGCCGTCGGACGGATCGGATAGTAGCCGATCTGTGTGAGCGCGTCGGGGTGCGGTGCGACGCGAGCCCCGAGCTGCATCGCGAGCATCTGCGCACCCAAGCAGATGCCGAGAAACGGCCGCTGCTCCCGCAACGGAATTTCGATCCAGTCGATCTCGCGGCGGATGTAGTCGTCGCAATCATTGGCGCTCATCGGCCCGCCGAAAAACACGGCACCCGCGTGATGTTCGAGCGTCTTGGGCAAGGGATCGCCGAAGCGCGGCCGGCGGATGTCGAGGCGATGGCCGAGCGCGCGCAAGGCGTTTCCAACCCGGCCGGGCGTCGAGGATTCCTGATGCAGGATGATCAGCACGGGCAGCGGAGGCTTACGGTCGGCGGCGGCGTCTGGCGCCCTTCTCCTGAAGGGGACCACCTCCGCACCGCCAAACCTGTCCGTCCGGAACGACATCGCCCTTTTTCAAAAGCCATAGGTTCAGATCGCCAGCATAACTAAGCGATCGTTAATTTCGTGTGAGTTTGCGCACACACTGAACCGAGACAAAGCAAGCGCCGGGCCAAATCGGAGTGCGCTAAAGTGTGATGAGATAGGGATGAAATCATCATCGCGCTTCAGGTTATTGTTTGAGCATGATCTTTTCGGAAAACCGCTTCACACTTTTCCGGATCATGCTCTAGCGCCGGCGCCTCTGGAACCCGCCGACGGCGGCCAAAATGAAGCCGCGCGGGAAGAAGCGCAGCAGGAACGGCACGATCTTGATGCCGAGGCCAGGCAGCACCGCCCGTTTATTGGCCATCAGCCCGCGATAGGCGGCGCGCGCAACATCAGCGGCCGAGACGTCGAGAACGGCGGAATCGAATCCGGGGACAAATCCGGCGCGGGCCTGAAATTCGGTCGCCACAGGTCCCGGGCAAAGCACGGTGACGCGGACGCCGCGCGCTCCGAGCTCGCCGCGCAGCGCCTCGGTGAAGGAGATGACGTAGGCCTTGGAGGCGTAATAGACGGCCATGCCCGGGCCGGGCAGGAAGCCCGCGATCGAGCCGACGTTGAGAATGCCACCCTTGTTCTTGACGAGCTGGTCCGCGAAACGTAGCGACAGATCGGTCAACGCGCGGATGTTGACGTCGATGATGCCGAGCTGCGCGGCGCGATCGCACTCGATCGCGTCGCCGAACACCCCGAAGCCGGCATTGTTGACGAGATGGTCGAGCTCGACGTCGGCAGCGGCCAGTGCCGCCGCGATCTTCTCGCCCGCGCCATTCTCTTCGAGATCGCAGGCGATCACGATCGGGGCCTTGCCGCCCTTGGCTGCGATCTCGCCGGCCAATACATCGAGCCGGTCGGCACGACGCGCCGTCAATGCCAGGCGGTGACCGTTCGCGGCAAACACGCGCGCCAGCTCCGTGCCTATGCCCGCCGAGGCACCGGTAATCAGCGTCACACGCTCAGTCACGATCGAAATCTCTTCAATGCCAGCGAAATTGGGGCGACACCCCAGGACGAGAGCATAGGCCGCGTGAGCGATGCAAGGCGCCCGTCGGCCTCGCGACGAGCAGCCGAGATGGAGGATGCAGAAAAACCGCTGATTTGCAGGGGTATTCGGCTAGGCTGTGATCGGCGGATACATTAAAGTTTCGTCATGTGGTCGCGACTGGCCGCGTCCCATCGATGCGCTCAAGTACTGGCGATGCCGTCATTGACCTGACCGGTGCGGCGACCCGCGATGAGATGCTTGAGGTCGATCCGGTCGCGCTGTGACACGCCGAGCAGATCGGAGGCACGCCAGACGACGTTGTCCTCGAACTCGGTGACCTGGCCGTCGGCATAGACGAGCTCCCACATCATCTCGACGATGCGCTTGCGGCCCTCTTCATTGAGCGAGCGCATGATGACGCTGGTGAAGTGATAGAGATCGACCGCCTCGCCCTCGACCTGGGTTGCGGAGGCGATCAGGCGGTCCGCAGTGCCGCGATCCAGCGAGAAATGGCTTTCGATCAGGTTGTGCAGCTTGCGCCGTTCGGCTTCCGTCGGCTCGCCGTCGAGCGAGATCACATGGATCAGCAGCGCGGTCGCCGCCAGGCGATAGTCGGTGTCGCCGAAGGCGCGATCCCCCGCCTGGGGGGCGACAATGTCGGCTATGAATTGGCGCAGTCCGTCGAGCATGAAAATCCTGCCGCAATGGGTGGCGCCGCAACGGCGGCCTGTCTCCTTTATATGAGCGGGAAATTCGCCCCGCGCAATGCGCGCTTATGCCCCGCGCTGCATTACGTTTCGGCAATCTGATCGGCGCGGCTTCCGAGTGAAACAAGCCGCTACACCCCGACGTCGTCCTGGCGAAAGCCAGGACCCATTACCCCGAATGGAAATTGTTGAAACGCGCTGGGGCCTCCAGCGTGCCTATTCCGCTGTCCTGTGGTTGGGTCCCGGATCCGCGCTTCGCTTGTCCGGGACGACAGCGGAGAATATGTCGGCGCTGCGAATCCCTCACGGCAGTTCGTACACCACCATCTTGTCGGCGATGCCGCGGAGCGCGGCCTGTTTCTGGATCGGCTTGATCGACCACTGCTCCAGGATCCTGGCGACCGCCGGCGCGTCCAGCACGGGACCGGTGATGTGGATTTCCTGGGCCATCGACACACTCTGCACGCGCGCGGCAATGTTGACGGTCCGGCCGAAATAGTCCTGGCGCTCGTTGAGCATCACCGCAAGACAAGGCCCCTCATGAATGCCGATCTTGAGAACGAGATCTTCGGAGCCGCGCTTCTTGTTCAACTCCTCCATCGCGGAACGCATGCGCAAGCCGGCGACAAGAGCGTCCTCCGGCTTGACGAACGTCGCCATCACGGCATCGCCGATCGTCTTCACCACCGCGCCCTTTTCGGACGCGATGATCTCGAGCAGCGCATGGAAATGCGCGCGCACGAGGTCGAAGGCGGCGAGATCGCCGACGCGCTCATAGAGCGCGGTCGAGCCCTTCAGGTCGGTGAACAGGAAGGTCAGCGAGGTGATCTGCAACCGCTGATCGATGTTGAGATTGTCCGCCTTGAAGACATCGCGGAAGGTCTGGTTGGACAGCATCCGCTTGGCGGTGAGGAACGGCTTGCGCTTGCCGATCAAATGATGCAGCGCCTCAGCCGCGATGAACACGGTCGGCAGCACGCGCACGCCGGCCTGATTGTCCAGGGACAGCCGCAGGGGTCCGGGCCGCAAGGTCGTGGTTCCCGTCGGGGCCTGGACCTTGTTGTACATGATCGCGAGTTGCTGACGCTCCTTGGTCGGCTCGCCCTGGACATCGATGAAATGCGCGGCATGCGTCACCGGCTCGAAGACGATGACGAAATCGTTCGGAAGCTGGAGCGACATCGTCGCCTTTTCGCCGGCCGGAAGCTCGAGCGTGTCGAGCGTGACCTCATTGGCGAGGGTCGCGAACGACTCCTTGTTGAAGTCGACGCCCGAGCTCCAGAACATCTGCTTGAAATACTCCCACACCGAAAGCGAGTCGGGGTCGTGCGCCGCGATGCGCCGCACGCGCGGACTGACGGTGAAGGAGACCTCGACGGCCTCGTCGACGGACGCCTTGTAGCCGCAGGCGCAGAGCGCGCAATGATAGTCGTCGGGCCGCAGCGCCTTCAGCGTCGTGTGGGCGCCGAGCACGCCGCCGCACCCCGGACACAAGACGTTCCAGCTCAGATCGAACAGTCCGAGACGCGCCGAATGCAGGAAGGCGGAGATGACCCGCTCCTCATCGAAGCCATGCTGCCTGGAGAAATCGATGGCGTTGATGCGGTTCAGCTCGTGATCCTCGCCGCGATCGATCAGCCGCTCGATCTGGTCGACCACCTTGGGCTCGGCGGTTTGCTTGAGAACCGAAAACTGGGCCTGAATGTCGCTCATGTTGCTTCATCTAGTGTGTTGGCGCAGCGATCCCAAGGACCGGCTAAGGACCGGCTCGTCACCGAGGCGTGATACGGAACTTGGGGGAATGGTCCGGCTGCGTCGTGACGACGCCGACGGGAATGACGGGGCCGGTGTCGGCCAGCTCAACACGGAATTCACCGATCAGCCGGGCCAGAGCCAGCACCGACTCGGCCTGCGCAAAAGGTGCGCCGATGCAGACGCGCGGGCCGGCGCCGAACGGCAGATAGGCGAAGCGGTCGGGCGGCGTCGCCGACATGAAGCGCTTGGGGATGAAGGCGTTGGGCTGGTCCCAGAGCTTTTCGTGACGGTGCAGCAGCCATGGCGCGATCATGATGATGTCGCCCTTCTTGATCTCGACACCCGCGGCGTTGTCCTTGTCGAGCGCCGCGCGCGCGATCAGGAAGGCCGGCGGATAGAGCCGCATGGTCTCCTCGATGACGGCGCGGGTGAATTTCTGCCGGTCGATATCGGCCATGCTGTCCAGGTGCTCGCCGCGCGTCTCGGAGGCGACTTCCTCCTGGGTTTCGGGATCGAGCGCCAGGAGATAGAGCGCCCAGGACAGAGCCGTCGCGGTCGTCTCGTGACCCGCCAGGATCATGGTTGCGACCTCGTCGACGAGCTGCTCGTCCGAAAAGCCCTTGCCGGTCTCGGGATCGCGCGCTTCGTCCATGAGGTCGAAGAGATCGCGCGGCGGCGCGCCCTCCTTCTTGCCGGCGGCCCGCCGCTCGGCAATCAGCATCGCGACGAACGCGGTCCAGCGCTTGCGGAAACGGGCGCGCGCGAAATCCATCGGGCTCGGCCAGGAAACCGGCAGCAGCATGTCGAGGAAATAGGGCCGACCCAGGCGCTGGCCATATTCCATGACGAAATTGCGCAAGGTCGCGCCGTGCTTGTCCATGCCGAACGAGAACATCGTGCGACCGGCGATCTCGAGAGTCATCCGCTGCATGATTTCGCGGAGGTCGATGACCTCACCGGCTTTCGTCTTGAGCTTCGCGATAGTCTCGTCGAGCACCGCCGTCATGTGCGGGACGAGGTTTGCGGTGGCATGCGGCGTGAACGCGGGCGCCAGCGTTCGACGCTGGTGCCGCCACGGCTGGCCTTCCGCGATGAGCAGACCCTGCCCGAGCACCGGACGCAGCATCCGGATGCCGGCCGGCGTACGCGTATAGTTCTCGTAATTATTGAGCAGGATGTGCCGGATCGAGTCCGGCCGGTTGAGGATGAAGCTGTTGCGGAGGAAGAAGCGGCCCTGGATGACGTCTTCCTCATAGGCGCGCTGTGCCCACGTCGCGATCATGTTCTTGCGGATCACCGCAACGCGGCGGAGGAATGGCATTCCCTCCGGCGCACGCGGCGGGGTCGGCGGAATGATGGGCCGGCGTACCTGGGCGACATTCATGGGCTCTCTCCCCGCATATCCACCGCATCCACACAGCTAGTAAGTCAGTTCGGCAATCGCAATCCTGTTCTCGGCGGCCGACCACGCCCGGGCGACGATCCGTTCTTCGTTGAACTCAGCCACGACGTTACGCCCGACGTCTGTGGCCGGAAGTCGCAGGGTTGCTGCCGTATCCGTTGGCACGCCCGGCTTGACGTCCGCCGGCTCCTTGCCGTCGAACAGCAGGATGTCGCGCGGCAGGCCGAAATAGCCGCGCGGCCGTGACAAAATCAGGACTGCACCGGCCCCGGCATCGGGCGGCCCGAGCGGGCGCGCGGCACGCAGGTGCACCACGTCCGACGAGCGCGGAAAGGGCGAGCGGTAGATATGCGTCGTGGGCGCGCCGGGCGAGGTCAGCACGAATTCGAGCGACCAGGTCGGCTCAACCTGCGCCGGCCCCCAGCGGCCATCGGCGGCGGTCTTTGCGCTATGCACTGCACCGCCCTGGCGCTCGCCGCTCGCGGGATCGACGCGAAACACATCGACGGTGGCGCCCTCCACGGGACGATTGGTCGGCACGCCACCGGGCGTTCCCATCACCAGCCCGCTCAACTTGACGCTGCTCTCGGGCACGATCGCGATGCGCTCCGGCTCGCGCCCCGCGATGAACTTGTAGATCTCGCGGAAGGCACGTGGATGAAACGCGACCTCGCGATGATCGAGCGCGCCGAGCACGAGGTTGGTGGCGCCTTTCAGCTCCGGGCCTTCGGCGGTGACATTGGTGGGCACACCCGGCTTGCCGATGAAGCGGCCATCGGCCTGCGCATATTTGTCCATGCCGTCGCTGCGCAGGGTGAGGAAGGCCGTTCCCGGCGTCACCTCGCTCTCGCCCTCGTTCAGGCCGCGCAGAAAGGCGCCGCGCCCATTGAACTCGTTGCCAAGCGCATCGTCGGTAGCCCAGACACCGTGGTTAGGCGTGCCGCACAGCACGGCATGACTGACATCGCCGGCGCCGCCGTTCTTGATGACGTTACGGATAGAGTTGCCGCCGCGCGAGCTGCCGACCAGCGCGACGCGCGCAGCGCCGGTGCGGCGCTTCAATTCAGCGATCGCAGCGGCCAGCTCGCGGCGCTGATCTTCGGTCGAGGAGCGGCTGGGCTGTTCGACGCTGTCGACGTCCCGCGCATTGGGATCGGTGAAATTGATCGCCAGCATGCGATCGCGCGCAACGCCATTCGACTCCATCCGCCATAATGTCGTCATCCAGAGCGCGCCGTAGTCGCCGTTGCCGTGCACGAACAGGATCGGCGGCACCTCAGCGGCGGCTGGCGCTGCGGGCGCGGTCTGAGCCAATGCAGACGTCCGCAAGCTCGCAACCGCGAAAGGCAGCGCGCTGGCGCCCTGCAGGATTGTCCGTCGCGATAGTTTCATGTCGTTCCTCCCCCGGCAAACCACCTGGTTGCACTGCTTATAGCCGTCTAACCACTGGACAGCGAAGGACTTTCGCAGGCATCACTTGGTCAAGCAGGAATCGCCGAACCATTTCTCGCAAGCCATTTGGAAGGGGATATGACCGAGCAGCCGAAACGCCAGAAATTCGCCAATGACGGCATCACCGCACCCCTGCGGTATACCTTATTCCGGCGCATCTGGCTCGCCAGCCTGCTCTCCAATCTCGGACTCCTGATCCAGGGCGTGGGTGCAGCCTGGGCGATGACGCAGATGGCGGCGTCGGCCGACAAGGTCGCGCTGGTGCAGACCGCGCTGATGCTGCCGATCATGCTGATCTCGATGCCGGCTGGCGCCATCGCCGACATGTATGACCGCCGCATCGTCACCCTCATCTCGCTCTCGATCGCGCTGATCGGTGCATCCGCGCTCACGATACTGGCCGGGCTCAAGCTGATCACCCCCGAAACGCTGCTCGCCTTCTGCTTCATCGTCGGCAGCGGCAACGCACTGTTCGGCCCGGCCTGGCAGTCCTCGGTCAGCGAGCAGGTGCCGCCAGACTCGCTGCCATCGGCGGTGGCACTGAACGGCATCAGCTACAACATCGCGCGCAGCTTCGGCCCCGCGATCGGCGGCGTCATCGTTGCTGCGGCTGGCGCGGTGGCGGCGTTTGCCTGCAACGCGATCCTCTATCTGCCGCTGCTGGTCGTGCTGCTGCTGTGGCGGCGCTCCACCGAACCGTCGCGCCTGCCGCGGGAAAAGCTCAACCGTGCCATGGTCTCCGGCGTGCGCTACATCACCAATTCGCCGCCGATCAAGATCGTGCTGTTGCGGACGCTGGTGATGGGCCTGATCGGCGGCGCCATCATGGCGCTCATGCCATTGGTCGCGCGCGACCTCCTGCATGGCGGCGCGCAGACCTACGGCATCATGCTCGGGGCGTTCGGCATGGGCGCCGTGGTCGGCGCGCTCAACATCCACGAATTGCGCAAGCGCATGAGCGGCGAATCGGCGATCCGCGCCTGCACGATCTCGATGGCGTTTGCGATGGGCGCCATCGCGATCAGCAGCGAGCCCGTGCTGACCGCGGCCGCTCTGGTGCTGGCGGGCGCGGTGTGGATGGCCGCGGTGGCGCTGTTCAATATCGGCGTGCAGCTCTCGGCGCCGCGCTGGGTCGCTGGGCGCTCGCTCGCCGCATTCCAGGCCTCGATCTCCGGCGGCATTGCGATCGGCGCCTGGGGCTGGGGCCATCTCACCGATCATGCCGGCGTCGAGATGGCGCTGCTCACCGCCGCCGGCCTGATGCTGCTCTCGCCGCTGCTGGGACTATGGCTGGCAATGCCGCGCGTCGGCGCGCGCAACGAGGACGCCGAGGTGCTCGCCGATCCCGAGGTGAGGCTGTCACTGACGGGGCGCAGCGGTCCCCTGGTGGTCGAGATCGAATATCGCGTGGCGCAGGAGAACGCGCGCGCCTTCCACAATGTGATGCAGGACGTGCAGCTCTCCAGGCAGCGCAACGGCGCCTATGGCTGGTCGATCGCGCGCGACATCGCCGATTCCGAGTTGTGGACCGAGCGCTACCACTGCCCGACCTGGCTCGATTATTTGCGCCAGCGCAACCGCTCGACCCAGTCCGAGCGCGCGCTGCATCAGCAGGCGATCGATTTCCACATCGGCCCCGACCCGGTGCGGATTCGTCGTATGCTCGAGCGCCCGTTCGGCTCGGTACGCTGGAAGGAAGAGACGCCGGACCGCAGCAGCGGCGAGGTGTTGCCGGTGGTTGCGACCGCGGCGGGGAGCAGCACTTAGTTTTTCACCGGAAGGACCACGATAATTACTGCCCGTGCTCGGTCAGCACCTTGTCGCAGGCCTTGCTAAGGCGGGTGCGGTTCTGTTTCAGGCAGGCGAGCACGGCCGAATCGCCGTTGTTCATCACGGAACGGCAGAAGCGCGAGACGTCACGGGCGCAGGCATCGTGGCCCGGCTGCTGCTGCGCTGACGCACCCGATGCGATCAGGGCCAATGGAAAAATCAAAAGAAATCTGCTCATCACAAAAATGCCTCATACCCGAAACGATAGGCGGGCGAAGCTAAAGCGGTGGTTCCCGCGCCGCAACGGCTTTTGTTGATGAGCTGAGCCGGCGAGATGCGAGTGGCCCCGGTCTGGACGCCGGGGCCTTCGCGAGGGAGCCCAGGCGCGCGATGATGGCATCATCACCACGCGCGCTTGTCTTAGTGCGCACCTTCCTGGACGTCGGCGACCTTGCGCGACGGCGCCTTGGCGAGGTCCTTGTCCATCACGGCACGGCAGCCGGGGCTGAGATCGGCGCGGTGCTTGAACATGCAGGCGGTGATGGCGGGGATGTTGGGGATTTCCGACGAGCACAGGCGGAAGGCGTCACCGGTGCACATCTGCTGCGCCTCGGCGGTGTAGGCAAAGCCTGTCGTCGAGGACAGGATCGACACGAAAGCGGCGAAACCCAGCGCCAGGCTGGCGTCGCGGATTTTGGACGAGAACGAGGTGGTCATTTGGGGCTCCCATTGGCGCCGCCGTCGGGCGGGGTGCGTTAACGGGAGCTACGATGATCCGGCAAAACCGTTTCCACTGTGATGACGATCACGACCGGCCCGTCGACCGTGACATCGGTCACTTTGGCGCACCCCGCTGAAATTCCACCGCAACCGCTGTCGTGTTGGTGTCACGTTAACTGTTCCTTCGCATTATCGGCTCGGCGCGGGGAAAAACCGCTTGTTTGGTTGCGTATTTGGAAAGAGTAGCGATGCGTAATGCGTTGGGCCTGCTAGTGGCCAGTGTGATTGCGGCGGTCGTGATCGCCGGAGGTTGGTTCTTTTATTCCTCGCGCGCCGAACAGGCCGCTCCCCAGACAATGGCTGCCCGCGCGCCGGACTCTTTGCCGGCCTCGGCAAAGCTTGCGGCCAAGGACGACGTCGAGACCACGGCGGCGCTATCAGGCAGACCGGCCGCGGCGCCGAGCGCTCCGGCTGCGGCCGCACCAGCGCCGGCGCTGCCGGTTCAGCAGAAGTCGACCTGCGCCAATCCGAACGCGCTTGGCGTCGCCCGCGTGGTCGAGATCGATACCACCGGGGGACCGGGTTTCGGCTTCGAGCATTTCAAGCAGTTCGACTTCCTCACCGACAAGGAGGTCGTGCTGACCTTCGACGACGGTCCGTGGCCGAACAACACGCCCGCGGTGCTGAAGGCGCTCGCAGACGAATGCACCAAAGGCCTGTTCTTCGCGGTCGGCAAGCACGCCACCTATCATCCCGAGATCCTGCGCCAGGTGCTGGCCCAGGGCCACACGGTCGGCACCCACACCTGGTCGCACGTCAATCTCAACAGCAAGAAGATGACGGAACAACAGGCCAAGGACGAGGTGGAGAAGGGCTTCAGCGCGGTGAAGTTCGCGCTCGGGACCAACCCCGCGCCTTTCTTCCGCTTCCCCCAGCTTCAGCACAATCCGGCGATCGTGAGCTATTTCGGCACCCGCAACGTCGCCATGTTCTCGACCGATCTCGATTCGTTCGACTTCCGGAAAGAGAGCACGCCGGACAAGATCGTCAGCAACGTGATGACCAAGCTCGACAAGCTCGGCAAAGGCATCATCCTGATGCACGACTTCCAGAAGCACACCGCCGAAGCCCTGCCGACGCTGCTCGCACGCCTCAAGGCTGGCGGCTACAAGGTCGTGCAGATGAAGGCGAAGACGACGTTCCAGACGCTGCCGGAATATGACGAGGCGCTGCTGAAGGATTTGAAGGTGCCGACCTCGAGCGCACGTCCGATCTCGAGCGTGGTGCAGACGGTTTCGCAGTAACGCGACAAGCCAGTACGCTTCGACGGATCATGATGGCCGGGCTTCCCGGCCATTACCGTTTTTGGATTACCAATAGATCCCGTGGCGATGGAGCTCGCCGATGATGCGACCTTCGGTCCAGTAAGGCTTGCGCTTCGGCTTGTCGATCTTCGCCGTAGTCTTGGTCGAGACCGCTGGCGTCTGCGTCGTTGCGGACGTCGAACTTGTGGTCGTCGCCGGTGTCGTGGATACGGCCGCGGGCCGGTCGACATATTTCGGAGCTTCAGTGGGCTTGGAGGCCTGCGGCGCAGCGGTGGTCGTGGTCTGCTGCGCGACCGGATCATCCGCGGAAGCAATCGTCAAGCTACGCGAACCGGCGGCCTGAGCAGACGCAGAGGCCAGAACCATGGCGGCAACCAGAATGATCTTGCGCATGTGCGTGTCTCCCGTTTGCGAACGCCACGGCAAGCTAGGACAAGTCGGCCTGGCGTTACGTGACCTTGGTCACGCAAGCGGACGGCGTTGCATTATTGGCCGGAGTCTTGTCCAGGCGCCCCGGCCCTGATCTAGTCTGCGCTGAACGGAACCGACGCGCGTCCACGCACCGACCAGACGGTGAACTGATTGCTCCCGAGCCCTCCAAGCTCGCCATCGACCGACAACCTCGGGCCGGTTTCCAGCGTCACGCCGACGCCGGTGGTGACGCGCGCCGACCAGCCCTGCAAGAACTGGGTCGCCTGCAGCAGCGGCCCGACCGGAAGCGTTGCGTCGTCGCGGTTGAAATAATAGTCGGCGTAGAGGCCGACATAAGGCATGAGCTTGACCGTGGTCGTCCATAGCCACGGGTACATGATTTTTGCGCCGGCGCTCGCGCGGCCTTCCGAGAAGGTTCGTGAGCTCTCCGCGATGCCAAAGTTGTCCGTGTAGGAGTCTTCGCGCTCCCACAAGGCATAGACCTTGAGTGAGGGCTCAATCTCGAAGCCGTAATGCGTCTTGTAGACGCCGATCAGCGACGCCGTCGCGAGCCAGCGTTGCCCCGGGAACGTCGCGAATGCCGTTCCGGCGGTGCCATTGTAGCTAATTCCCGAGCGCGCCAGGCTGGCGTCGAATCGCATGCCCGGCAGGAAGCGCCAGCCGAAATATCCGCCGGCCGTCCACCCGTCACCCTTTAAACGACCGTCGAGCAGCTGCGAGGTGTAGTCGAAGCTCTCATAGCCGCCGAATGCGCCGATCAGAATATCGGTCGTGAGGCGATGCGATATTCCGAACAGCGCATTGATCTGTCCACCGCGGATATCGCCGGTCTGCTGGCTGGTATTCCAGTCGCTGCCGCGTATGTCGGCCCAGGCCAGCCACAAAGGTGGTGCGAGCACGACCGGCGGCATCCCCTTGGTCGGCGGGGGTTGGAGCTCGCAGCCGAACTTGAAGCGCAGGCCGCCGCCGCTCGCCTTGACCGGCATCTGCGGGCCCGCGCAGTCGGTAAAGCCATCCGCAATCGCCTCATCGACTGCGCCGGAGACCGCGGCGCCCGAAGCGTGGGCCTCGATCTTGGTGACCGTGAGCTGCAAATCGCGCAGGTGCCCGCTGTCCGCCGGCACGCTGATGGTGATGGAGGCATTCGCGGTGTTGCCTGTTCCGCCGTTCGTGGACGTGACGGGGTCCGTGACGTTGGTCAGCGATCCGACGGTCGTTCCCGTCACGTTGACCGAAAACGTGCAGGACGCAGCGGGCGAGAGCGTCGCACCCGTGAGGCTGACGCTGCCGCCACCTGCGGTCGCCGTGATGGAGCCGCCGCCGCACGAGCCGGTCAGGCCGTTGGGGCTCGCAACCAGGAGCCCGGCCGGGAATCTGTCGGTGAGCGCGACGCCGGTGAGCGCGGAGCTCGGGTTGGGATTGACGACCGTGAACGTCAGCGAGGTTACGCCGCCCGCCGCAATCGACGCGGCGCCGAATGCTTTTTGGACTCTCGGAGAGAGCGACGTATTGACCGTGAGCGTCGCGCTGGCGCTGTCTCCGCTCCCTCCGTTGGTCGAACTGATCGGTGAGCTGGCGTTGACCTTGATGCCGGCGGTCGTGCCGGTCACGTTGATCGAGATCGTGCAGGACGAGGCGCTCGCGAGGGTGGCGCCCGAGAGGTTGACGCTGCCGCCGCCGGCAGGCGCGGTGAGGGTGCCGCCGCAGGTGCTGGACAGGCCGGTGGGGGTCGCAACCAGGAGCCCGGCGGGAAACGCGTCGGTGAATGTGATCCCCGTGAGCACCGTCGAAGCATTGGGATTGGTGATCGTGAAGGTGAGCAACGACGTACCGCCAACTGCAATCGATGCAGGCGCGAAGCTCTTGGAAAGCCCAGGAGGAGCCAGTTCGGTCACCTGAAGCGACGAACTGGCGGTGTTGCCAGTCCCTCCATTGCTCGAGGTGACGTTCGAGGTTGTGTTGACCTTGGTGCCGATGGTGGTGCCGGTTACGGTAACCGAGAAGGTGCAGGCCCCGCCTCCCGTAATATTTGCGCCCGCGAGCGCGATGCTCGTGCCTGTGGTCGTAAGCGTCCCGCCGCATTGAGCGATGCTGGCAGCCGGAACAGTCAGCCCGGCCGGAAGAGCATCGGTGAAGGCTACCCCGGACAGCACCAGCACAGGGTTGGGGTTGATGATCGTGAAGGTGAGCACCGATGTGCCGCCAAGCGGAATCAGTGACGGCGCGAAGCTCTTGTTGATCGCAGGCGGAAACGTGCTCACGCCCACCGCGAGCGTCGCGCTGGCGTTGTCTCCGGTTCCTCCGTTGGTTGAGTTGACCGGTGATGTGCTGTTGACCTTGATTCCGGTGGTCGTGCCGGTCACGTTGAGCGAGATCGTGCAGGACGAGGCGGCCGCGAGGGTGGCGCCCGAGAGGTTGACGCTGCCGCCGCCGGCAGGCGCGGTGAGGGTGCCGCCGCAGGAGTTGGTCAGGCCGCTGGGGGTTGCAACCAGGAGCCCGGCGGGAAACGCGTCGGTGAACGCAACGCCTGTGAGCGCCGTCGAAGCATTGGGATTCGTGATCGTGAAGGTGAGCGACGATGTGCCGTTGAGGGCAATCGATGCCGGCGCAAAGCTCTTGGAAAGTCCAGGAGGAGCCAGTGCGGTCACCTCGATCGACGCGCTGGCGGTGTTGCCGGTCCCTCCATTGGTCGATGTGACCGCCGAGGAGTTGTTGACCTTGGTGCCCGTGGTGGTACCGGTCACGGTGACCGAGAAGCTGCAGACCCCGCCTCCTGCAATGCTTGCGCCCGCGAGCGCGATGCTCGTCGCGGTCGTCGTTAGCGTGCCGCCGCATTGAGCGATGCTGGTCGCCGGAACAGTAAGCCCGGCCGGCAGAGTGTCGCTGAACGCGACGCCCGTGAGTGCTGCCGAAGCATTTGGATTGGTGATCGTGAAGGTGAGCGCCGATGTGCCGCCGAGTGGAATAGATGAGGGCGCGAAGCTCTTGGCGATTGCGGGGGGCGAAGGGGTCGGCGCCGCGTCAACAGTCAGGTGCGCCGTTGCATCGTTGCCGGGCCCCTGGTCCGAGGAGACCTTGACCGAGTTGTTCTTCTGGCCAGTGGACGTGGCCGTCACGTTGACGGCGACGGTGCACGTCTGGTTCGACGCCAAAGAGACGTTCGCCAAGCTGATGCTGGCGGCACCGGCCGCGGCCGTCACATTGGAGACATTGCAGGAGGCGTCGGCGCCGGTGACGGTCAGGCCGGGGGGTGTGGCGACAACAAGTCCACCGGGCAGAGCATCTGTGAAATTTACGCCGGTATTTCCAAGAGTGGCGCCAGTGACGGTGAACGTCAGCGTCGTGCTGCTGCCAACCGAGATCGCCGACGCCCCGAACGACTTGGCGATCGTCGGCGTATTCTGCCCGCGCACCACCTGCGCAGCCCCCGGGCTGACGAACGCGATCAGCACGCCCATGACTGCCGCCCAAACCGTAGCGCGGTAGCGATATCCCTGCACTTCGGTCGCAGCAGAGTCCACGTGAGGCGACTTCGAAAACCAACGGATTGCAAGCGTCGCGACGAAAGATTGCGCAAAGGGACACAACCCGCACTTCATCGCCGCCCCCAAGGACAGTTGTCACACCCGGCAAAGGCAACAACGAAAGGTCGCGACGTGTCAGTTGGTTCGGCCGTCTGAATGTTTCAATTCCGCGCGGACCAGCGTGAATGTGCGAAGGCGCGCCAAATTCGAAGCTCAGATTGCAATCTATAGACATCACAATCCCAGGAAGAGCGGCCACAAATGCGGCGAACGACAAGGGCGGTGCAAGTTTCACGATGACTGTTGCCGCCGCGCGACGCAGCGGACAGCAACGCTGACCGAATCTGGGGCTGGTCTAGACGTGTCTGGGTTGAGCAGCCTGAGACATAGGTGACGGTACGTACCGGACACATGGGTTACACTTTCCGCTTTTGTTCTGCGGGAGGT